>JAEUUQ010000170.1 GCA_016787505.1 Saprospiraceae bacterium
AAATCGAAAAAGACGGCGACGAATCAGCGATCCTTCAGATTATCGGCGATGAAGATATCTACGGCGAAAACGTGATCGTTGAGCCCTTTGAAGAAGAAGACGGCGACGACGGCAAAGGCCCGCGTATGACCGAAGAAACCGCCCGGATAGTGGTCAACGTGTGGGGCTGGCCCAGCGTGCGGTTTGTATACGCCCCGGGTTACCGCGTATGGGTATCGCCCTGGTATTGGGGTTATTATCCCCGCGTCTGGCGCCCCTGGCGTCCTCACCCCTTCCGCGTGTTCTGGCCGCGCACTACCCGCTATCATGTACATTACCACGTAGTGGGCGTGCATAGAGTTACACACGCCCACCGGGTGTATACTCCTGTGCGCCGCACGTCTGTGACCGTAACGCGCACTCACTCGGCCTCGGTGACCAAATACCGCGCCGATAGGGGGGTAACTGTCAATAAAACTACTACCGGCGTAAAATATACCGGCGCCCGCGGCAATACACTAAGTGGCAAACGCACTACGACAACGGTAGAAGCCCACGGCAAAAACCGCGATGTGAAAGCCACCCGCACTACGAAACAGGGCAAGGTGCAGACGAATAACGGCGGCACGGCGAAGGGGAAGAAGTCGAATACCAGGGTGAAGACGCGGAAGCATTGATGTAGCCTTGATGGCCCTGGTGGGAGAAGGAGAGAGTGGGGGAGAGAGGGGCGTACGGGAACCGTTGCATCGGTGGAGCTGATGCAACGGTTTTTTTATTTTTTCAAATAAAATATTGCTAGTATTCCTGTCTGACAGGTTTTTGCACTGATATATGTCATTGACAATTTAATGAAAATTAAATATAATAATGGCTGAAAAGTATTTATTTATTAACCTCAAAAACTTGAGCCATGAAAATGTCGAATTATTTCAGGTACACGGTGAAGTTCATATGCGGCAATTCTGATGGAAGCATTTTGGCAAGGGGGAAATACTGGACAGCCATTAATGTCCACAATCCTAATAACGTGGATGTGACAGTGTACAAAAAGTTCTCCGTTGCCAAACCAGGTGAAATCGCCGGCCCCATTTCAAAAGTGTTTGAAAAAACACTCCATCCTCTGGAATCAATGGAAATTGACAACCAGGATATTTTCAAGCACCTTAATCTCAATCAGCCTTTTGTCAAAGGATTTGCGATTATTGCTGCTCCACTGCCGTTGGAAGTTGTAGCCGTATACACCTCCGGTATCTTGAGTGGGGTTGTTTCTTCAATTGATGTAGAGTACGTGGAAGGGAAGCAAATCAAATGACAAAAGTTTGATAACTCACCTTGTTCCCGGGGTGGCGATTGGGCTTGGCGCAATCGCCACCTTTTCAGGACGAAAAAATTACAGGCCATGAAAACAAGATATTTCATAGCGATATCCATTGCGCTACTAATGGCGGTGGTGTATTTGATATTTCAAAATAAGACGGCGTATTATATCGTCCGTCATGCTGAAAAATCGGGAGATATGCTAACCGGGGAGGGGCAAAACCGGGCCGCCACATTGCGCGATTCGCTGATTGGCAAAAACATCAAAAACGTTTGGGTTTCAACCACAAACCGCTCTCAACAAACTGCGGCGCCCCTGGTAGAGGCTTTGGCAGCTGCAGGCAGCTTCGATGAGGCCGAACAATACCATATTTATGACTACCCAGACAGTGATGGAGGGGCATCTTTCATGACATCACTAAAAGCAAACAAGGGCAATATGCTGATTGTAGGGCATACGGATAACATAAATGCCATAATAGATTCTCTGATTCACAAAGACGAAGTGATTTCCATAAATTCCGAGGACTATGATAATATGTATGTTGTACGAATCAGGAGGAGTATACTTAGCATTTTGAATACAAAAGAATTAGTCTACACTACTTATGGGGAGGAGTCACCGTAATGAAAGGTATTGGGGCCTGCCCTGTATTCCAGCAACGTTCGTTTCGACTCCGTTCAACCACCGGCATAAATCGCAAAGTCGCACGGTCGCTCCCTCCCCTCACAAATCCATTCCAAACAACAACAACACCTCCTCCTCCGCGCCGTGTTTGATTTTTTTCTCGAATGTCAGGCCGATTTTTTGCAGCAGCTTGATAGAGTGGGCATTGTCTTCGGTAGTGATAGCCACCAGGCGGGGCAATTTGAGCGTGTTGCGGGCGTAATCGACCGTGGCGGAGGCGACCTCGTAGGCGTAGTTTTTGCCGGCAAATTCGGGCAAGAGTGCAAAGCCGATGTCTACGTTTTCCAGAAAATCGCGTTTGATGAGGCCGCACATGCCGATGGGGGTCTCGGTTTTTTTCAGGGCGACCATGTACAAGCCGAAGCCGTTGGTTTCGTAGCTTTTGATGGGGCCTTTCAGCAGGTAGTTGCGCGCATCGTCGATGTTTCGCACGCCCCTGTCGCCGATGAATTGCATCCAGGTGGGGGTATTCAGCAGATTCAAAATAAAACTCGCGTCGTCAACGGTGAATTCCCGGAGGATTAACCGCTCGGTTTCTACTATGGTCGCCATTTTGTAATTGTTTAGTAGGGTTTAGTAGGGTTTAGTAGGGTTTAGTAGGGTTTAGTAGGGTTTAGTTTTCTAAACATACAGCTAAACCCTAACGCTAAACTGCGAATGCACTAAACTCTACTAAACAGTTACTCCTCATTAAATACCTCAACAGCAGGAAGGGCTTTAAAGTTAAAATCGTAAAGCGCCTGGTTTTCCCAGGGCGAACAATCGGCGGCCTGGTCGCCCTTGAAGGCTACCCATTCGCCACCCCAGTAGCAAAAGCCAAGACAGCGTTCTACGTTGGTAGCTACTTGTTTAACTTGCATGAGATAGGCTTTTTGACCTTCCGGCGTAGCGGGATATTCGGGGATCAATTGATCCTGCAATCCTACGATATTGTTGGTCCAGTCGTTCCAGCCAAGAGTAAATGGATATGCCGTTTCGGCGATGATGGCGTCTTTGTTGTGGGTAGCGCTAAGCTGGGAGAGTTTGCTTGACAGCAGGCTCAGGTTTTTGCCGTGCCAGATGGGGTAAAATGACAGCGCGATGATGTCGTAGTCGAGAGTGGCTACTTTGTCGTAAAACCAATCAGCGCCGTCGATGCCGGCAAAGTGAATCATGATTTTAGCCGCTGGCGCCGCCTCCCGCACGGCCTGAATGCCCTTACCGAGCAGGGTTTTAAACTGCACGTCGTTGTTGATTTGTCCGGAAGGCCAAAGTAATCCGGCGTTAATTTCATTGCCGATTTGGATGTAATCGGGTTGTAGCTGAGTAGCGACGGTTTTAGTGTAGGTGTATACGCTGTCGCTGAGCTGGGCAAAAGTCAAATTCTCCCATCCCGCGGGCATGGTCTGGTTGCCGGGGTCGGCCCAGGTGTCGGAGTAATGCACCGAAATCCACAATTTGAGGTTCTTAGCTTTGATGCGCTGCGCGAAAGCTTTTACTTGTTCGAATTGGTCGAAGGAATTGGCCGGGGTTTTCCACAGCCGCAGCCTGACGACGTTGCAGCCGTTGTTTTTGAGGGTGGTCAATACGTCTTCGGCCTGGCCGTTCCGGTTGGTAAAGGGGATGTTGTAGGATTCAATTTCCGGTAGGAAAGATAAATCAGCGCCTTTCAGCAGCGTTTTGACTACCGGATCGGGATCATCGGGCTGGTCTTTTTTGCAGGCCGTGGAAAGGAGGGTGAAACCGCACAAAAGCGCGAGGATGATAGATGGTTTCATGCGTAGATTTTTTACCACAGAGTTAAACGGAGTTACACAGAGTGCCACAGAGCGTGATTTTAACTCTGTGGTGAACAAAAAACGAGGACTAAATCCTAATCGTAAAGATAGTGATTTCTCCCGGCTTGGACACCACCGAAAGGCTGCCTTTGTGCAGGTGTACAATTTGCCGCGACAAGCTCAGTCCGATGCCCGAGCCTTCTTTTTTGGTGGTAAAAAATGGCGTAAAAATCTGCTCCTGCACCTCCGGTGTGATGCCCGGGCCGTTGTCCTCTACCTGGATGGCGGTAATACCTTCCTGGTCTTTGAAAAAACGCAGGGTGATCATGGGATCTGTCACGCCGGTCACGGCATATACGGCGTTGTGGAGCAGGTTGATGAGTACTTGTTCCATCAACTCAGGGTCGGCCTGGATGACTATGGGGTTGGCGAGGTATTCTTTGGATACCGTTATGCGGTGTTCTGAAAAAGAAGGGCTGAGCAGGGTAGTTACCCGGTCGAGCAGTTCGGCCACGTCGATGGGTGCAAATCGGGGCGTGGGAATTTTGGTAAGCTGCCGGTAGGTTTCCGTAAAATGAAGCAAGCCCTCACTCCTTTTCTGAATAGCGGCAATGGCCGTTCTGAGCTCCTGTAGCGTGTCGGCGCTGAGTGGCCCGGGTTGTGCCAGCATATCGCCGGCGGTAGCCGTCAGCGACACGATGGGCGCCACCGAGTTCATGATCTCGTGGGTGAGAATGCGGATGAGCTTTTGCCACGACGCCATTTCCTGGTCTTCCAGTTCCGACTGGATGTTGTGCAGAGCATATAAGTGCATGATATCGTCGGCAAATTTCAGGGTGGCCGTGCGCACGGCGAGTTGCAGCATCTGGTCGGCCACTACCAGTTTGACCAGTTTGCGCTCGCCGGGCTGTATGTGCTGCAGGGTGTCGTGCAAGCCTTCGTGGTAACGGCTCACCGATGCCAGGTTGGGGAAATACGATTTGCGCAGCAGCGATTGCAGGGCGCGGTTCATCAGCACGGTTTTGCCCTGCCCGTCGAAGCAGATCAATCCCGAATCCACGTTTTCTACGATGGCCTGCAGCATCTGGAACTGGGCCTCCTTCTGCGAGCGAATGCTGCGGAATTTGTCGGTGACGGTATTGAAGGCGTCGTGGAGATCGTTGAAGGACTCGGCCTCCATTTTTTCTTTGCGGTATTGCACCGCGTAGTCGTCGTATTTGATATTGAGTAAAAAATCGGCCAGCTCTTTGTTGGTGCGGTCTACCAGCCTGATCAGACTTGCCACGGCAGCTACCAGCCCGGCTATCAATAATGCCAGCGGGAGGTCGGCGCCGCGCTGGGTATACCACCAGAAGGCGACCGACATCAGGGCAAGGATGACGAGCAGGTGTGCGATGATGCGGCGGTGAAAGTGTTTGACCATAGCTTACATCCCGAATTTTTCCATTCTGCGATATAGGGCGCCCCGTGAGAGGCCCAGTTCCTCTGCGGCTTTTGATACGTTGCCGTTGTGGCGGCGCAGGGCTTTGCGAATGACTTCCTGTTCCGCCGCTTCGAGGTTGAGGGTTTCTTCGGTAGTGGGGGCGGTTTTGCGGGGCGTTTCGCGCTGCAGTAGAAAGTCGTCGGGTGTGAGGGTGGCGTCGTCCGTCAGGATGATAGCCCGCTCGATGGCGTGCTGTAGTTCGCGCACATTGCCGGGCCAACTGTGATTTTTTAGTTTTTCAATAGCCGCCGGCTGGATAGTCAAACCCGGTTTTTTGTATTTGGCGGCCAATTCCTGCAAAAAATGGCGGCTCAGTAGTTCGATATCTCCTGTGCGATCTCTGAGCGGGGGCAGATGAATTTCAACCGTATTGATGCGGTACAGCAAATCCTGCCGGAAGGCTTTTTCCGCCACCATATCGTAGAGGGGCATATTGGTAGCGCAAATCAGTCGCACGTCGATCTGCACGGGTTTGTTGGCGCCTACAGGCACTATTTCGCCCTGCTGAACCGCCGAGAGCAACTTGACCTGCATGGGGATGGGGATATTGCCGATTTCATCGAGAAACAGCGTGCCTCCTGAAGCGGCTTCAAAGCGGCCGATGCGGTCTTCTTTGGCGTCGGTAAAGGCGCCTTTTTTGTGGCCGAAGAGTTCGCTTTCAAAAAGCGATTCAGGGATGGCGCCTACGTCCACCTTGATAAATACCTCGTCTTTGCGATGTGAGCGGCGGTGGATTTCGCGGGCCACGAGTTCTTTGCCCGTGCCGTTTTCGCCGAGTATCAGTACGCCGGCGTCGGTAGCGGCCACCTTGTCGATCGTCTGGAATACCTGGCGCATGGCCTCCGAGGCGCCGATGATCTCGCCCGATAGTTGGTCGATGTGTTCGTTGAGCAGCTTCTGCCTGGTTTGGAGCTGCAATACCTCCTGTTCTGAGCGGCTCAGTTGCAGCGCGGCATGGAGGGTAGCCAGTAGTTTTTCGTTGCGCCAGGGTTTTTCGATGAAATCGGTGGCGCCGGCTTTGAGCGTGGCCACCACTTTGTCGGTTTCGCCGTAGGCGGTGATCATCACTACTTGCGTAGCCGGGCGCAGCGCTTTGATCTTTTTCAGCCACTCCATTCCCGCTTCGCCGGAGGTATCGCCTTTACGGAAATTCATGTCGAGCAGTACCACGTCGGGTTGATATTCGCGCAGGAGGCGGGGCAGGTGGTAGGGGTTCGATTCGGTATAAACCTGGTCGACGTGTTGTTTGAGCAGCATCTTGAGCGTCAACAAGATGTCTTCCTCGTCGTCGATAATCAATATGGTGGCAGCCGCTTTTTTGTCAGGTTTCATGTACCGGAAATTGGATTTCTAAAGCCTGTTCAACATGAATGACAATGCAATAGTACTACTTTGTCACATTAAAACGTCGCATGAAATATGTGCACATATTGCGCACCTATGGGGCTTTTGGGGCATCTATAAAGGCCCGGAGGGCCGAAATGTTGTTAGAACCAGCAATAAAAAAATCTCAAAAGCTCCGGAGGAGCGTAATATACGCTATGTCTGGTATAAAGAGATGAAGTAGTATTAGTTAGCCATGTATAAGTTCCATACTTCATCCGTCAAAATTGTATCATTGGGAATGTTTTGATAAATGTCTTTTATCGACGCGCCTTTGTGGTCTAACAGGTAACAGACTTTAAGATGATAAAGCCTGTAAAGACCTTTCGAAGGGTCAAGTTCAGGCGCATGACTATGCCAAAGCCTTAAATTCTCTTGAAAGTTGAAGTTTTCGCCTTTCCCTATGTAGTCCGCATACCCCTCCGTAAGCCACGTCGGATACTTCCAACTTCCACGCCCTGTGTATCTTGACTGCATCACATGAGTCATTTCATGTGCAAAGTAGTATGTTAGCGGGCGGTCTTTAAATGTAAAAGGATTGTCTGCAAAATACCATTCCTTAGGTGGGATTATTTTATTGTTTGGAATATCGCATGGTCTGAAAAATATATCTCTCGTAAAATTGTATTGAGCAACTGCTCCTGCCAATGCGCTTCCTTGTGTGAAAATCCAGAAGCGCCTTAAGTCATTACATATAAACAACCTAAATTGCTGTGAGGTATCGTATAATTCAGATTTTGACATTCTTGTTAAGGAACTATCAATAATTTCAATAATTTCGCTATCAATTTTTTTATCAGAATAAACAATGCATTGCCTGTACTCAATTTTGTGAGCAAATAATAGTCCGGGGAAAAGCATTATGCATAAATAAGGCATACCGAATACCAAAACGCCTAATGCTGTTTTTTTCAATGCCTTGACAAGTTTATTTTTCATTTTCATTCTTTTACCAAGCGCCTGTTAATTGATTTGATTTCTTGTATTTCAAGATAGTTGGCTGATTTGCAGAATAATCCAGCCAGGTAGCTTCAATATTACTAATTTCAGTTGCTGTCGTTTCGGGTTTTACCAATATTGTAAAGTCAAGATCGCTTTCTGGAACTGTCTGACCTCTTGCACAAGAATTTACAACAAGAACTGTGTCCACTTTTGGAATAGCCCAAAAGTAATCTCTTACCAATTCTGCGGTGTCTTGATGCAATATTGTTGGAAAATGAGGCATAGGTGCAGATCCGGCTATCATCGCTTTTTTAATTCCAGCGTATTTCTAATATCGAAATTTCGACGTAGATTAACCTTAAATCTTCACCCAGCGTACCACTGTCCGCTGCCTTTCCGCTTCTATTTCTACCAAATAAAATCCTGCTGGAATTTGCCCGAAATCAGTCAGCTGAATACGGTTTTCACCCGGATAAATTTGCTTTTCAACAAAACTAATCATTCCTGTCATGCCAAATAGTCGCAAAGTTGCCTTGTGTGCTTTTTCCGAATAAACTGTCAGTACGGATGCTCCGGTGGATGGATTGGGCGAGACTGTGATTTCAAAAAAACTCCTTCCGGCCTCGGTTGCCGCTACTGGTTGAGTTGAGACCTCAATCCGCACTTTGCGAGTATCATTTTTGAAAACCTTCACCTGCGGAATGACGGTCAAGTCATCCTCCTGCACAGTCGCCATACCGGTTTGCAAAATTTGATTCGTAAAAACATCTATGACCCGCCAGTGAACCGTTGTGCCAGTTACGGGCTTAAAGAGCTGGGGTTTTCGTATGGCCAAGTCGGCAGTGAGGGAGTCATGGGGGCAGTTGTCGTTGTCAAAAACGGCATCTGATTCGAGCCACGCTACTGACGACCAGTAGCCCGACTGGTCGGTGATATTGTTCCAATCCCAACGGTGATAGCCACCCCAACTGCCCCAATCGTCGCCGACGCCGGCGGCGCCTGTGCCTGGCGTACCGTCGCCGGGGTCATTGTTTTGCAGGTCAAGGCGGTGGTTAAAAAATGCGGGGAAAGACACGTCGGAGCGGAAGTTGTTTTCTTCGTATGCCACGTCATCTACGACGGTTTGTTCGGTGGCCGCATTGCCGTTGATCCAGTGATCGTCGTAATCGGGGCCGGTATCTGGACCATGACTGCGTTCGCTCCAATACAGTTGCGCACCCCAACCCAGCGAATCGGCGGTGCGGTATTGCCCGACTACATACGCATCCCATTCGTTGCCGCCAACAATGTCGTTTTTACCATGAAAAGAACGGATCAACGGAAGATCGCGTGACGACGAAAGCCGGAATTCGAGGTTCATGGCAGTGGAAAAGTGAATGGTCTGGTTGTCGTAACCTGTCAAATTAGTAGGAAAACTGAGCGCGGTAGGGCCGAAAGCCACGTCGATCAGGGCGGGTGGATCATCGTCCTGAAAGCCGTTGTTCAACACCGTGGCCGAAGCGTAATGGTTGGGGAAAACTTTTGCCATCATGGTTGCGCCTCGAGAGCCCATGCTGTGGCCGTTGATATTGATGCGGGTGTGATCAATATTAAAATGCCGCATGAGCCACTGGTCGATCCAGAGGTATCGGCGCTGAGTGTAATTCACGATCGTATCCACGGCCACGGGTGGGTCGCCCGTGAAGGGATCGTAATTTTTCCGCCATCCGAAATGCTTGGAAACACTCTCGAAACCCGAATAATAGGTTAGCAGTTTGCCAAACAGGTCGTCGTTATGCGCCAGTAAAATACCTTTTTGGGGATTGAGATGAATGTCTAGCCGACTGCCTGCGAGCGATTGTCGCGCTGTTCCGCCGCCGCCGTGTAGCCATACCGTGAGCGGAATAGCCTGGGTCGTGTCCAGATCCTCTGGCGCGCTGATCAGGAAAAGGCTGGGCATACCGTTCTTTGCCGCATTGGCCATGACGGGGAAATCCGGGCGATTTTCCCATTGGTTTTGCCGCCCGTCGGCCCACATGTAATAGGCAAAGCAGAGGTAATTTGTATTGAACGGAGAAATGAATGCTTTTTGTAGATGGCATTCCACCGGGTCGTTCGCCGGGTCATACTGGAAGGACACGACCGTTGGAGTGATATTTATGCCAGGGGTAACAGCGGTTTCTCCCCAAGCTACTACCGCAAAAAACAATGCCCCGGCTTGGTGCGGCGTAGCCACAAACAGGGCTTCGTTGTCAGCCAATTGGTAAATGCCGCCGTTCCCGTTTGGGATTCGATAGGTGGCCGAAGAATCCACTTGTTCGCGTAATGCACCGGGGCCGTATTCCTCCTTGAAAAGCCGGCCGACAAGCGTCGCGTTATCCGTACTGGTGAATAAGGTAGGTTTGGCATACACTGCATATGTTTCTGGCAAGGGGCTGGAGGTTTCCCACACGACCCAAATTTGTCCATCGGCGTACCAAGCGCGGACGTTGGATTGGGCAAAAAGGGGGCTGGTTATCACAAGCAAGATGGAAACAAGTAAATATTTTATCATACTAAAGTGATTTTCGAAATTTCAAGGTGAAATCTTTGTGTGACGAAGATAAACCAAAGAGCGCAAAAAACAACCCGCCCCTCCTTGTAATCTATCTTTCAATCAATATACCATAAAAATTCAATTACCTGGACACCTTCAATAAGTTCTATGGCTATTAGTGAATAGTCATAACCTCCGGTATCGAAATGATATATTTCACTACTTTGATAAACATCTAGTAACTCCAAAAGAATATCTTCCACCTCATCTATAGCTGAATTTACCTGCATTTCAAAGTGAGCCAATTGTTCACTTTTTATAGGATTATACATCTTGCTAAATGACCAGGTCCTCTGAAAATTCTGTCTAATTTCGTGGATTAATGTACTTACACCTATTTCTTTTCTTGTACCTCCATACTCGTTGTATAGGTCATAAAAATTAATCCATGAAATATCACTAATAAAAAAAGGGATAGCTTCCGGTTTGTTGATTGCTGAAAATAAATCATTCAAATTTGTATTCCTATAAAAACTACTTTCAATTGATGCAAATGAGTGTCCGCCTTTAAGCTTATCTAAAATCACTTTGCACTCTTGGGATTTCTCTTGAATTCGATTAATCATTTCTGTTTACTTGATTTTACGAATTTCAATCACATTACTGATAATTGAATGTAATATAAATCGATTAAGTCAACTTTTTCTCTTTAAAGGTTGCCTCCCACCAATGGTAATCAACTTCGTACTCAGCCATAGACCTCTGATCATCCTCTTTTTTTCGTAATAATTTTTTCGCGACATTTTTTTCATCCTCCTCAATTTGGATAATCAAAGGGATATTTTTAATTACTTTGTCGATAAACTCTTGAGGCGGTTTCACATGATGCTTTTCTACATAATGTATGAATCCAGAAGGAAATATAAATTCTCCATCGCTATTATCGGAAGTTCCGGGGGGTGTATCCCCGCAATTAAACCGGCAAAAACTAAATCCTCTATAATGATGTACTGGAAAACTAAATTTTAAATATCTAATCACCCAATCTTTAATCTCCGGATCAAAATTTTCATCAATAAATAACCCTGGATGTGGATAATAGGGTTCTTGGTCACTATACCAATACCCGAATAACTTTAGCGTTACCATATCATT
>JAEUUQ010000189.1 GCA_016787505.1 Saprospiraceae bacterium
GAAATACTGGGAGGTTAATAATCCGGCTCAGTTGGCGAAAGTGCTGCAAACACTGGAAGGCATTCAAAAAGAATTCAACAGCGCCCAATCCGGCGCTAAGCAGGTTTCGCTCGCCGACCTGATCGTGCTGGGCGGTTGCGCAGGCATCGAGAAGGCGGCTAAGAATGCCGGCCTTGATGTAAAAGTGCCCTTCACGCCCGGCCGTGCCGATGCATCACAGGAGCAAACCGATGTAGAATCATTCGCCGTCCTGGAGCCGGCCGCAGACGGATTCCGCAACTACAAAAAACCTCTATACGCCGCAACGGCTGAGGAAATGCTGGTTGACAAAGCGCAACTGATGACGCTGACGGCCCCCGAGATGACGGTGCTCGTTGGCGGTATGAGGGTGCTGAACACCAACTACGATCAGTCCAAACACGGCGTTTTCACCAATCGCCCGGAAGCGCTTACCAACGACTTCTTCGTCAATCTGCTCGATTTGGGCACAACCTGGAAGGCGACTTCGGACGCTCAGGATGTATTTGAGGGCCGTGATCGCAAGACCGGCGAACTGAAGTGGACGGGCACCCGCGCCGATCTCATCTTCGGGTCAAACTCAGAACTCCGGGCAATCGCCGAAGTATATGGATGTGCAGGCTCACAGTCTAAATTCGTACACGACTTTGTGGCTGCATGGGACAAGGTGATGAATCTTGATCGCTTTGACCTGGCCTGATTTTAATAATAGGTAACTGTTTAGTAGGGTTTAGTAGGGTTTAGTAGGGTTTAGTTTTTACTTTTCTAAATAGTTGCGAAAATAGTGCTTCAACGTGAAGAGGTGGTCTGTTAAAAGGCCACCTCTTTTTATTATAAAGACAAAACCATCAAACAATCACTTGAATTCATTAATAAAAGTAATGACCTCTTCCCAGTAAGCCTCTTTGTCTGCTGTGGCCATCAGTCCGTGTCCGCTATTTTCAAAAATCACTTTTTTCACATAAGAAGAGCTGACCCGCTGCTCGATGTCGTCGGCAAGTTTGGGCGGGCAGATGAAGTCCCACTTGCCAAATAGTAGCAAGGTTGGCACGGTAATTACCGGCATACCATCCGACAGTTGTTGTCCTTGAAACAGCCACCTTGCCACAGCTGAAGGAAGCGGATTGTAGGGAAAAAACATTTGACCAACCGGAAAGTTGTTTTCCTGATAAACGGCATATATATCGCCAAAAGTCAGCAATCCTTGAGGTAACTCCGGTATGAGGTTTTGGGCTTGGCCTGCATATTCATTAATTTTTCGGCTTTGCTCCTCTGTAAATGGAATAGTCAAATCATCGCAGTACGCTTTGATATTCGTCCACTCGGAGACGTGGCGTCCGGCGTCAATTTCAACACCTGCCTTGTCGAGCAGCATTTCCACGGCGTACTGGTTCAGCAGGGGGATGTTATGCGCCCCTGCCGACTGTATCCATCCCTTCACGCTTTGCTGGTTGTTGTCTTTTTGCAGAAAAGCGGGCACGAGGAAGCCGCCCCAGCTATGTCCATTCACAAAGATCGAAATATCGTCGCCATAGCGGTACTTGAGCAACACCACCACTTTCTCAAAGTCTTCAATGAACTGCTCTACCTCGTCGTAGCCGCCGTTCACACCGCCCTGCGAGGCGCCGCCATTGCGTTGATCCCAGTATACCATTGCAAATTCAGGTTCGACGTGGTTTTTCACGTAATCGCTGCGGTATACGACGGCATCGCCGCCGGGGCCGCCGTGTATCATCATTAAAAAAGTTTTGCTCGCTGTGTTGCCGTGCACCCGGATAGGCATAGAAGCCTTGTCGTTTTCCAGATAAAAAACATCGTGGGCGGCAGTGGAAAGGGTAATTTCTTCTTTTTGGCAACCCGGCATCAGGGCAATGGCCATGATAACAAAGACAGCATACTTCATTTTTTCTTGTTTTTGACGTTTGGATTGGCATTCCAGAACCGGGTAGGCGAATAGGCTATGCCTACCTCAACAGTGGGTCGCAGGTAGATGAAACTATTATAGGGAAACAAACCCAGCAGGCTGATTTTGCCATAGGTTTTCAGCGGGTTTTTCTTTTTTATCGAAAAATTGTAGCCGCCGCCGTATGAGAAGGAAATCAAGGCGTAGTTGTAACCCGCCAGCGTTTTTTTATCCACGATACCCTCGTCTGAAACAGTATAAGTCTCCCTGCCTAAAAACGTGCGGCTGTAACCGGCGCCCGGCGCCATCTCCCAGAACCATCCGCTAGCCTTTTGCCGCCTTTTCTGCCACTCGATGAGCAGGAAGAAATTGTCGTGAAATGTGGTGTGGTGGTAATAACCGAGATTAGCGCTGAGGTAATATTCACTTGAAAAAGTTTTAACCCCCTTTCGTTTTGCCTTTTCAATTTGAACGACCTTGTACGGTAGCTCAACGCCGATTTTGAAACCTGGATAAGCGACGGAGCCGAGGTAAGCCGCTTTGATGGCGGTTTTTGGTATCTGGAGCCCAGTGCCGGGCGCTTGCGCCTGCAGGAAAATGCCCTGAATTGCCAGTAACAACAACAAACTGATTTTTTTCATAAACCTCATTTTTATGAAAGCAAAACACAAAGTTGAGAAAAGATTTCGGCGAGTGTTATTCCAATACATAGCTTTGAATATCAATTTTGTGTTAAATCGCGCAGAAAATCCTACTGACATGACATCAATAGCAGACCGGGGTTGCCTTTGGAGCGCAGCGATTTTCGGCGGCATCCACTATTTTGGAACGCCAGGCGGCCCAGTGGCGTGCTGATGGCGGGGTTCCTTGGCTGGTTGCTCGCCAAATCGATGGTGGAAACGAGAGGCTTCGGCTAGGCCTGGTTTATCCATTTTTTGCAGGAGGTAGTGATTTTGTTCGCTTTTCTGGGGAAATAATAATTCGTTCTCTTTTTTTAAAAAAATTGACAATCAAGAATTTGATTATTTATCGAAATTTTGAAGCATTTTTTGAAAAAAGATATTTGCAGCCCCCTCAAACGAGGCGATTTCTTAAATCATACCCTACATTGACAAAAATCAGAACCTGGCAGCCCTGCGGGCATGAAATTTGTATCAAAATCAGCTCGCCATGAAATCGCTAGTTTTGTACTATTCCCAAAAAGGCAGCAACCGCTACCTCGCCGAAAAAATTGCCCAGGAGCTGCAATGCGACATCGAACCCATCCGCCCCAGAGTGGATGCGCTGCTGCTTATGATCATGGGCTTGCACTTGGGCAACAAAAAGCTCCTGCACGACGTGGGCAGCTATGACCTCATCATCCTGTGCGGTCCGATTTGGGTAGAACAGTTCATCGCGCCGTTCAGGTTCTTTGTAAAAAGTAATTTCAACTCAATCAAACAATTGGTTTTTGTGACTTGCTGCGGCAGCAGCTATGAGCAAAAGGACGAAAAATATGGACATGGGCGCGTTTTCAACAAGGTTAGGGAATTGCTAAAGGAAAAATGCACCCTTTGCCAAGCCTTTCCAATCTCCCTCGTCTTGCCCGCCGACAAAAAAGAGGACGGAGAACTTAAGATGAAAACGCACCTGAACGACGAGAATTTCAAAGGAGAAATCGCCGAGCGATTTGAGGAGTTTATCAGCGGATTGAAAAATTATCCTTCGTACCGCCAAGTTTTAGACATGGCTTGAGTTCGGGCGCCCCCCCAAAAGCGGAATAAATGATGACCATAATTACATAGGGGCGGTGAAGATGAGGGGGGCAAAGCCCAAAAGGACATGAAGAAGAAGTATCATAAACCTTATTACTGGGCCGGTTTTGTGCTGTTGAATTAAGGATGATTGAGTAAACTGTGCGCCGTACAACCTGAAAATCTATCCCGCACGCTTTTAACTTGACAGCGTGCGGGATGGATGGATTCGACCCCGCACAAACTGTTACCATGACAGAAAAGTTATGACCCTGATTTGAGGGCGTACAGTTTATTGCTACATATTGGGGAATAAAAAAAGATTATACTTGCCGTTTCGCCCTTATATTTGTCGTATTAGCGAACCCTACATTATGGAAATATTGTACTATTCCGACCTGGACTCCTCCAAAGTCAGGAAAAATTTCAATAAAGTAGTCGAGTACCTCAAAAGCGGCAACTTTTCGGGCGCCGATGTCAAGAAGATGAGTAATACTGGCTATTACCGCGCCAGGTTGGACGAGGAGAACCGCTTGCTTTTTAAATTCGCCCGTTACGGGGGCCGCACATACCTCTTGCTGTTGGAGGTCATTTTGCACCACAATTACCGCGATTCGCGCTTTTTGAACGGCGCTGAAATTGACGAATCGAAAATTGCGCCGCTAACCCAACCCGAACAGGTATCTGAAGAGGATGTGGTCGCTATGCCTTATGTCAACCCTCGTTCGACGCATTTTCACTTGCTCGACAAGGTGATTTCTTTCGACGACGACCAGCGGGAGGTATTCCAGCTTCCTACGCCTCTCATCGTTATCGGGTCGGCAGGCAGCGGTAAAACAGCCCTTACCCTGGAAAAAGTAAAAACCCTGCGCGGGAATATTTTGTACGTCACCCTGTCGCCTTATTTAGTAGAAAACTCCGCCAACCTGTATTATTCTTTCCAATACCGCAACGAGGCGCAGGAAATCGAATTTCTCTCTTTTAAGGAATACGTCGAAACGCTGCAAATCCCCTCAGGGCGCGAACTCACCTTTCGCGCTTTCGACGCCTGGTTTGCCCGGCACCGCAATACGGTAAAAATCAGGGATAGCTACAAACTCTATGAAGAATTCAAGGGTGTGTTGACGGGCTCTAACGTCGAAAAGGAATACCTCCCCCGGGAAGATTACCTGGCCCTGGGCGTGCGTCAATCGGTTTTTCTTGCCGATGAACGCGAACAGGTGTACGATTTGTTCGAAAAATACCTGAAATTTCTCGCGGAAAATACCTATTTCGACTTGAGCATGATTGCCCATCGCTGGCAGACTTTGTGCCATCCGAAATACGATTTTATTATCGTAGACGAGGTGCAGGATCTGACCAACGCCCAACTCTTCCTGATTCTCAAATCGCTGAAAACGCCCGGGCAATTCGTCTTGTGCGGCGACTCTAACCAGATCGTGCATCCCAATTTTTTTTCCTGGGCAAATGTGAAGACGCTATTTTATACCCATGAAAATCTCGACAATAAGCTGCACATCCTTCGCACCAATTACCGCAATTCACCCCAGGTGACGGACATTGCCAACCGGCTGCTCAAAGTTAAAAATGCCCGATTCGGCTCTATCGATCGCGAAAGCACCTATCTGGTCACCCCCATCTCTAACAAACCCGGCGAAGTGGTCTGCCTACCCGACAACGCCAAAATCAAACAGGAACTAAACCAAAAAACGCGCAATTCTGCGCAGTTCGCCGTGGTGGTGATGACCAACGAGGACAAGGCCGAAGCGCGGAAAATTTTTCAGACGCCACTGCTTTTTTCCGTGCAGGAGGCCAAAGGGCTGGAATACGAAAATATCATCCTGCTCAATTTTATCGCCAACAAATCCCGCGAATTCCTCGAAATCAGCAACGGCGTAACCCGGCCCGACCTGGAAACGGAAGATCTGCGCTATGCCCGCGCCAAAGACAAAACCGACAAATCCCTCGACGCTTATAAGTTTTATATCAATTCTTTCTACGTGGCCATGACGCGCGCCGTGCGCAATTTGTACGTAGTAGAGAGCACCCACAAACACCCGCTGCTCGAACTTCTTGGACTGGCTGTACCGCGTCAGAACATAGACATGGCAGAGCAAAAGTCTTCGCTCGACGAATGGCAACGCGAGGCCCGCCGCCTCGAATTACAAGGCAAAACAGAACAAGCTGATCTCATCCGCCAAAACATCCTCGGCAATAAAAAAACACCATGGACGCCCATCACCTGGGAAGAATTGAAAAATCTCAAAGTCGAAGCGCTGAATCCCGATATTTTTAATAAAAAAGCTAAAGACAGGCTTTTCGAGTTCGCGCTCATCTATAACGACAATGATGTCATTAGAAGGCTCTCAGAGCTCAAATATCGCCGTGCCGACCGGCCCGAAGCGGAACGTGGCGGCGTTTTCCGCCGCGTTTATGCCCCTTATGCCGCTGACGACGTGAAAAAAGTAGCCGAAAATATTAAGAAATACGGACTGGACTATCGTGATGAATTCAATATGACGCCCCTGCTCGCCGCCATCAAAACGGGCGCCGGTAAAGTCACCGATTTCCTGCTGGAGCAAGGCGCTAAATTAGAGGTTACCGACAATCTCGGCATCAGCCCGTTTGTGATGGCCCTGCAACAAGCCCATACCAATGATAAATTTCTGAAAAACCGCTTGTCTTCGCTTTATCCCAAATTGAAACCCGATTCGGTGAAGGTGAAAGTCGACAATCATTTGGTCAAAATCAGCGCGCGTAGCGCCGAATTTTTCCTGCTGCACAACTTCATCGTCACCCATAACCTGATATTGATGAAGAAAAAAGAGCTCGAAGACCACGGTTTTACGATGGACAATGTCATGGAAATCTGCGAAAAATTCCCCGATGTAATCCTGCCCGAATACCGAAAAAAACGCCAATACCTCAATTCGATACTTTCGAAAAACGAAATCGACCGGGATGACCCCTACAACAAAAAATTATTTCTGCGCATAAACCGTGGCGTGTATGTGCTCAACCCCGATCTGGAAATCTTAATCGCTGAAGACCAGTGGATGAATGTTTACGATATGATGTTTACGGAAAAGATGACCCGCGAACGCAATGCCGCTATTATAAATGAAAACCTGGCGCGCTTACGCCGCCAATGGTCTGAACAACTGGAAAAAGCCCGTGCCAGGGAAGAGGCAGAGCGTAAACGCCGTATCGAGGAATGGCAGGGGCGGTGGCAGTGGTGAGCAGCATAATTTTAGCGCTCGCCCGCCTGTTGTATTTATCCGGCTCCACCTTTTAATCCTCAAACAAAGCTTCCATTGTCAGTTCATTTTGCACGGAAGAATACCTATAGGCGTTGTTTTTCAACCCATGGGTGGTAAGCATGGTTAAAAACACCGACTTTTTTGTGCCCGTGGCTTCGCGGAACGATTGGGTTTTGTGCCGCAACACAGCATCGTATTCCTTTGTGATGGTAAAAGAGTTGATCGAAAACTTCATCTCAAAAAGATTGACGACATGGTCGCGACGATCGATGATCAAGTCGATTTGGCTGCCTTTGGATTGGGCGTCGCCTTTGTACTGCCAGATGTATGTACTGGTATTGACGCCGGAGATGCCCAGCGCTTTTTTGATTTGGGGCACATGGGCAAAACACACCCGCTCGAAGGCCAACCCCGACCACGCCCTGAAATCCGGACTATCCACTTTGCTGAGCCACATATTAGGCTCATATTTCCCGGCGGGCATGATGAAGCGGAAGTAAAAAAGCGTGTAAAAATCGGAAATAGCGTAAACAGTTAGGGCCTTTTTCAGGCCAAAGCGTTGGTGACTGGCCAGAAAGCCGCTTTCTTCAAGTTCGCTCAATACTTTGGTAACGTGGCCGCCCGAGTTGAGTCCCGATAGCCGTATCAATTCTTCGCGGGTGAGGGCCCCGCCATTTTCGAAGATTGTTTTAAGCACTGCTTCGTGCCGGTCTGCATTTTTAAACAAAGAAGCGAATATATAGCTGAATTCTGTGCGGAGCTTGCCGTCGTCGCGAAAGCACAACTCTTCGATAATCTGCATTGCGCTTTTTCCGGCCTGTACTTGCTCCAGGTAGTAAGGAATACCTCCCATCACCATATACAGCAGAATAATTTGGTAGCGATCCAGTACGATATTCCTATCGGAAAAATAGGCTTCCGTCTCCTTCAAAGTGAAGGATTCCAGTTTCATGCGCTCCGTCACACGGTTATACAAGCCGCCGGTATTACGGATCAGGTTGTTGATCATCCAGGAGGCTGCCGATCCGCAGACGATCAGCAGTATGTCGCTTTGAGCGCTGGCCCAGGAATTCCAGAAAAATTCCAGGCCGATCATGAAGTCGGATTTGCGGGTATCAAACCAGGGCATTTCGTCGATAAAGATGACCCGCTTTTTGCCCGTCCGGCTTTTTTCCAATAAGCCGATGAGCTGGTTGAATGCTTCCAGCCAGTTGGCCGGCACAATAGATTGATCTCCGAAATGTTTGTGAATAAAAATCGCGAAGTTCGCCAACTGCTGTTTGGTGCTGCCCTTTGCCAGGCCCGTCGCGTAAAAATCGAATTGGTTGTTGAAATACGTCCTGATCAAAAAGGTTTTGCCCACACGCCGCCGCCCATATACCGCCAGAAATTCCGGTTTTGGCGACTGAGCCAGCCGTTCCAGCTTTTCCAATTCTCGTTTTCTGCCGGTGAGGGTCATAAAGGAGTTGTATTATTTTTCACCAAAAGTACGAATTTTTCAGGGTTTTGGTGAGAAATCACGTTATTCTTCACCAAAATTTGATTTTTATTCGCGTTTTGGTGCAAAATAACACAGTTCCGTAAGCGAGTACGGGACTCACTTCGTTCGCATCAGCACATCAGCATCCCGACCTCCTTGCAGTCGGTACGGGACTCCCTTCGGTCGCATCAGCACATCACCCATACAACTCATAATGCACCTGCGACTTATCATACCCCAACTTCACAATCAAATTAGCGACAGCGTCATCAATCATATTGCTCCAGCCGCAGAGATAAAACGACACGTCGGGGCGGCTTTCGGCGTAGTGCTG
>JAEUUQ010000227.1 GCA_016787505.1 Saprospiraceae bacterium
GGTTTTCGGCTTCCTCATAGTTGCCTTTTTGAAAGGCCAGTTGGGCTAGTCCGGCTATAGCAAACGGATAATCGGGGCGCTCCGACAAGATAAGCTGGTATTGCACTTCTGCTTGTTCAGCTTTGCCATAGTGTTCATGGAGATGCGCAAGCGTAAGCCGCGCCCAACAGGTCTGCTCCTGACCCGGAAATCCGGCTTCTACCGCCATTTCCATGGCTTCAATGGCCGGCTTAGGTTTGCCGTATATTTCCCGCAAATAGGATACGCGGGAATAGGAGCGCAGATCAGGGCGAATGGATACCATCTTGTCGGCCATTTCTACTGCTTTTTCGTATTGCCCGAGTTCTACATGGGCATCCACCAATACGCCGTATATACCGGCATTGTATGGGTTGAGCGAAAGCGCTTGTTGCCCGGTTTCCAGGGCATGCTGAAAATCATGGAGCGATAACTGGATGCCTGCTTTTGTGTATAATGTCCTGAATTTGAGGTCCTTTTCTTTTTCAGTAAGGGGCCTGGACAAGATGCGGTCTGCCATTTGCATGGCCGACGGGTAATAGTGCCCGTGTTCGCCGGTGATCCGCGCTTCATTGATGAATAACTCTGCTAATTTGAGCAAGGGCTCTAATGCTTCCGGTTTTTGCATGAGTTGTTGCCGGTATTGGCCGTAAAGGCTCTGCACAGTTTCCCACTCTTTGCCATACTGTAAGGCCTTGTTGCGATCAAGCAATTTGGGTATGTCAGGCAAACGCATGCTATGGGAATCACCCCGCTCTTTTTGCCCGCAATTGGTTAATACGAACAATAGGCCAAAACAGAAGATATAGGGAATTAAGCTACGCATGATGGAATTTTTTTGTGGGAATTTTTGAAATATTGCCGGTTCTCTGTTTCAGTTTTTATGTTACGGCTAGAAGCGCACAACCGACAACAGAGAACCGACAACCAATTTTATCTCTTTATCATCTTCTGCACCTGTACCACTTCACCCCGGCTATTGACAGCCTTGGCAAAGTATGTTCCCGCCGGCAAATGCCCGGCATTCCAATTTACTTCCTGCATACCCGCTTCCTGAACCCCGTTAACCAGGTTGCCCAGGAGTTTGCCGCTGATATCGTATACATCGATGCGAATTTGCTCCGGCTGATCGAGCTGGTAGCGAACCGTAGTGCTCTGCGCAAACGGATTCGGGTAGCTATCCATCATCAGGATTTTACCGGTAGCGGTATTTGCCAGTCCCAATTGGCTATACTGACCTATATTGTTGCCACTCAGGTTATCTGCCACAACGCCGCCGCAGGCCCCGTCACCGCTCCACGGCAAAGCCACAAACGGGAAGGTAGGCCTGAAAGGCTTGTCGTTTTGCTCTACGCCCGTAGTATAAGTGAGTACATCGAGCAAATCCTGCGTGACAGGGTTTGCGCCGCCGGCTACGTAGTCGTCATACCACAAGCCTATAGCTGCCAAAGCCACACCCGCCACAGCTTGTAATTCGATACGCGTCACGTCGTCTTCCAAACGCCGGCCATTAGGAAAACCGTCCATATTCGGAATGAATTGGATGTCGGTGTTGTTATTGTATTCCGGGTCGGTCAATCCCAAAACTGCCGCCTGTATCAATCCCAAGGAACTGAATTTGGGGTGGTTGCGAGGCGTTACCGGTACGGCCATGTTGAGCCGCAACATATCGCCGCCATTGGGTAGGAAATTGTTTACGAACGGCTTGCCTGCTGCCAATGGATTGCCGTTTTTGCCGGTCGCTAATTGATAAGGCGGAAAATTGGGCACGCCGGTATGGAAAATAGGCCATAGGTCGACCGACCGCGGCTTGCCGGGCGCCGGTAATAACAAATTGCCGAAGATGGCGTCGTCAAGCGCCGTACCGGCTACCGCCGCGCTGCCTTTTAATGGATATAACCCATCGTGGCCGTTGCCAAAATCAAAGGCCTGCAGCGAGTTGCGCTGGATGCGCAGCGGCGCAAAACCGGGCACCGCACCGCCAAACAAGGCATCGTCCATGTACAACGCCAATTCGGGATTGTAGAAGTACTCGTCTAACACGGTGTCGGTCAATTCGTCATGAGGCGTGATGGCGTTCCAATAGTCTTTCATGCCTATGGGTATTACCGCTTCGTTGGTGAGGGGCATGCCCAGCCGGGATACTTGCACCCAACTTCCGCTATGCGTTTCGTCGCCGGGAGTCAAGGTGCGAATTTGCCGGCGACTTGCCGACGCCCATACGCCGATTACCCAGTTGCCGTCGAGTATGCTGGTCTTGCCCGTAACGCCTTTTTTGAGCAAATAGGCGATGGGGATTTCCATGACGATGGCGCTGGTGTTCATGCAAGCCAAACCGTCTGCCGGAGCGCCATTCTGACGAGGCGCATCGCCCAGGTCAAAAATACCGCCGAGATCAACGAAAAATGGATCGTCAACAGGCCCGCAAAAGACTTTTTCGCCCGTAAAGGCATTGCGAATCGATTTGTTGACCAGTTTGTCATAGGTGGTGTTCAATCCTACCGGCGAGTTGATTGACCTCGCACCAATGAAGTTGGGGGGTACCGGACCGTCTTTCATGATGGTCAGAAAATTTTGCCCCCCATTGATGCTTTTCTCCAAGGTATACACCATTTTCAGGTTTTGCTTGCCCAGCCTGATGTTGAAGAATGTGCTGGGGTCTTCATTGATCTGCCGGAAGGTGAAACGGTATATGATTTCGTCGCCCGGCTTGGTCGCATCGTTGTCAACATGGATCTCATAGCGGATGTTTTCCCCAAACCCGTAGTAGTTGGGCCCGCCGTGCGGCAATTGCAACGGCACGTAAGTGGCAACGATGATGATGTTGCTCTGGTTTTGCGGACTGCGAAACGCATATAAGTCTACGTTGTCAGCCAATGGATCATCGGCGATCAGCGGCGCCTCGCGATGGCTCGATGCCGCCATATACCCGGGTAAACCTGCGATCAACAGCACTGTAAATACCAGGGTTGTTATTTTTCGGTTGAAAAGTATTTTTTTCATTGTTGTGTTGTTGTTGTTTTATTGTCCCACTTCAGTCCCGCTCCAGGGCGTAGCTACATAAGGAAAATTGCTCTTGAATGCTTTGTCGTTTTTCTCTACTCCGGTGGTGTAGGTAAGTACGTCGAGTAGGTCGGTAGTCACCGGATTGGCGCCGCCCGCAGTGTAATCGTCATACCACAAGCCTACTGCTGCCAACACGGCGCCGGCTACGGCCTGTAATTCGATGCGCGTTACGTCGTCTTCCAAACGGCGCCCATTGGGGAACCCGTCCATGTTGGGAATGAATTGGAGGGCTGTGCTGCCGTTGTACGCCGGATCGGTCAAACCCAGCACGGCAGCCTGGATCAAACCCAGTGAGCTAAAGTTGGGATCGTCGCGCTGGGTGACGGGTACGGCCATGTTGAGCCGCAGCATGTCGCCGCCATTGGGCAGAAAGTTGTGCACAAAGGGTTTGCCTACCGCCAAGGGGTTGCCGTTTTTACCCGTAGCTAATTGATAGGGCGGGAAGTTGGGCACTCCCGTGTGGAAGGCAGGCCAAAGGTCTACTGATCGCGGCTTGCCGGGACCAGGCAACAGCAAGGTACCGAAGATGGCATCGTCGAGCGCCGTGCCGGCCAGCGCCGCATTGCCTTTGAGTATGTACAACCCATCATTCCCGTTGCCGAAGTCGAATGCCTGCAAGGAATTGCGCTGGATGCGCAGCGGGGCAAAAGCCGGTACGGCGCCGCCAAACAGGGCGTCGTCCATGTATAAGCCCAACTCCGGGTTGTAAAAATAGCCGTCTAATGCCGTGTCGTTCAATTCGTCATAAGGCGTGAGGGAGTTCCAGTAGTCTTTCATGCCGATAGGAATGACAGCTTCGTTGGTGAGGGGCATGCCCAGCCGCGATACCTGCACCCAACTGCCTTCTTCATCGGGCGAGCTACCGTCGGCATTCAGTGTACGCATAGCTCTCCGGCTGGTAGATGCCCAAATGCCAATTACATAGTCGGGGTCTAATATGCTGGCGGGCTGAGCAGGGGCGCCTGCCTTTAATAAGGTACTGATGGGCACCTGGATGGCAATGCTGTGTACATTGTATCGCCCTAACCCATCTCTCGGCGAATCTCCGCCCTGACGGGGCAGGTTGCCCAGGTCAAATACGCCGCCCAGATCTACGAAAAAGGGATCGTCGGCTGGGCCGCAGTAGACAAGCTCTCCCGTCGGACTGGTAGTAATGGCATCTGCCAGCAGTTGTTCGTAGGTAGTGCCTAGTCCCACCGCGCTTTCAATTGACCTCGGACCAATGTAGGGCGGAGGTACGATGCCTTCCGTCACAATGACTTGAAAGCTCACCCCTCCATCTACACTGCGTTCCATAGTGTATGTGGTTTTCAGATTCTGCTGCCCCAGCCTGATGTTGAAAAAAGTGGTAGGGTCCTGGTTTACCCGCGTAAAGGTAAACCGGTAGATAATTTCGTCGCCAGGCATCGCTGCGTTGTTGTCGATGTGGATCTCATAGCGGATGTTTTCCCCAAATGTATTGTAATTGGGGCCGCCATAAGGCAATTCTGCCGGGATGAAATTGGCGATGATCGTAATGGTGTTGGGATTGTCGGGACTCCTGAATGCATACAGGTCGGTGTTGTCAGCCAAGGGGTCGTTGGCTATCAACGGCGCCTCGCGATGACTCGAAGCCCAAACACATTGCCCGGCTGTAGCGAGCAATACCCATACCACAGTCATTACCCTCACGGGTTTGAAGTGTGTAAACATGTAAATTGGATTTAATGAATAAAGAACATGAATTTCCCAGGCCAAAAGCGTGTTAATTCGCTTTATGCTGTTTTAATTTTATCAAAATCAAAAACTTATGAAAAAAAAAGTGCTTACTAAAATCTCCACGTGCCGTATACCCGCATACCAAACGGCATTCCCGGCGTGTAGTGTATCTCGGTTACGTCTTGTGGTTCTCCCGGCAATCGCGAAGTAGTCTCAAATTGAGCCTCTTTCCAGGTTGTATTTAAAAGGTTTTGAGCTTGAAATCCCAAATCAAACTGCTTAAAACGGTATTGCACGATGCCGTCGAGCAGAAAATAGCCTTCGGCGGTAAGACTGTTGTCTTCGTTGGCGGAGCGGTCGCCCAGGTATCGAAATCTCAAGCCGGCGCCAAAACCATTGTCTAAGTCAATTCGCAACCCGCCCGATGCAGTAAGACGAGGCGCCAGGGGGATGTATTCTTTTTCGCCACCCCCCACCAAACCGCGCGCATAGGCGTAGTTGATGTCCGCATCGGCAAATAGCCATTTAGTTGCCTGATACCTTACTGAGCCGTCCACCCCCCAGCGACGCGTTTTTCCTCCCGGCTCTACGATGCCTTCATCACCCACATACACAAATTCCTGGTCGAGATCGAGCCGCCATAGGGCAAGTTGCACGAAAGTGCGCGCAAATGGCTTGCCCACCACGCCGGCTTCCAGGCCATAAGCTCTAGGTAATATCTGCCGGCCAAGCTGGGCTACAACGACCCGGGTATCGTTGGAGTGAAAACCCAAACCCGATTGCACAAAGGTCTGCCAGCGGGTGTTGATCTGGTATTGCAGACTCAATTTCGGACTAGCAAGCCGCTTCGATACGGTTTGAGGTTGATAAGTGTCCGTGGTTTTGTCTTCGTAGTCAAATACAAATTGGTCTATCCGCACTCCGGCGCTTGCGCTCAGACGGGGCGTAAACCACAACACACCATTGTAGTACAGCGCCGCATTGATTTCATTGAGATCTCCCCATGCAACCGTCTCCAGCGTAGTACTCCGGTTTTGGGTATAGGCAAGTGATATATCGTCTACCAAATCGGCGCGCAACTGCAATCCTATTTCTGAGTCAAATCGCATTTTTCCCAATTCGCTGCTGTGGTGCACTTTGCCGTCGTAACCCAAAATGGAACGCCCTTCTTTTTGCCTGATCTGGTCGCCGTGAATGGAATCGCGCGAGAAGAAAGTAAAATTGGAATACAACTCAAACCGGTAATCGGAGTAATACAATTGATGGCGAGTATAAGTGCGGGCGCTGATGTTGTTAAAATAGCTTAGGCTGAAGTTCGTGCGACTCGTCTGCCCCCCTTCGGTGGGGTCGATGGCGCCAAAACGCCCTATCAGCCCGCTTTCTACGGCGCGCTCGGGTATCTGCCCCGAAGCATCCCACGAACTGCTGAAGGTGGAAAAAGAGGCGACCAGGCTTTTTCGC
>JAEUUQ010000228.1 GCA_016787505.1 Saprospiraceae bacterium
GTGGAACTTCTTCACTTCAATCCATTTTTCTACTACCTTTTTCATGACAGACGAATTTTGGTTTGGTAATAAAACGTACTTACAACGCGTCTTAATTTCGGTGTTTTTTATTCCAAAAACGTCAATTATTATCAAGCCCGCCATTGACAAAAAACATTGCATTGCACTGAAAATCAATGCACCTTTGTAGGTTTATGTGTTTATTTGCGATCAACTTAATACTACTTTGTCACTTTAAAATTTTGCATAAAATTCGTGTACATATTGCGCTCCGCTGGAGCTATAATGCACTTTGTTCTTGAATCTTCTACCCGTATTTGCGCCCCCGCTGGGGCTTTTTTGACCTTGAAAAGGCCCGGAGGGCAGAAATATTGGTAGAACTGGCAATAAAAAAAGATCCCATAAGCTCCAGCGGAGCGTAATATGCCGTGTGTCTGATTTAAAGTGACAAAGTAGTATTAAAAAGAAAAAAATTTCAACAAAATATTTGCGTGATCGAAAATACATTGTTATATTTGTAGCGTAATTCAATTCTTTTTGGCTACCACCATGCCGCGGCAATACCCGGCTGAACACACCTTTCTGGATATTTATTCGCATACCGCACTGCCGGGCGCACGCCTGGGGAAGAGCATCGTATTTATTTTTTGGTAGCCAAATCGGAAACTTATGTACAGAAAAAAACACCGGGGGCGCATACAGGCGCAAGGCGGCGGACTGGAAACCTCGGAAACCTGGAACCAGGACGAACCGCTGACCAAACAAGAAGGCCGGGGCCTGTTGGCGCGGTTAAAATCCAAACTTACACCGGAAGAACGCGAGCAAAGACGCAAATCGTTTGAAGACGCGGAAAGGTTTATCGACGGCGCCCGCGGCGGCCTCGACGCACCGCAGCGGCGCAGTTTTCTGAGTACACAGGGAAAAGGTTTACGCGTAGATATCGAAATATGGGGCGGCACGGCATTTATCGCATTAATAATCTTAATTTTGGTAGCAATATGGCTAATCGACTAACTCCATCGCATAGGGTTCTTTTCCCTGCTTTCCTCGAAGACCACGAGGTGTATCAACAGGCAGAAGCCTATTGGCAAATGCTTTTTGAAGCGCTGTTTACTACTAAGGATATCCCTTTTCACCGCTATTATAACACGATATCACCGGCCGGCGAAAAGGACTACACCGGCAATCCGATTTTTGATGCGTATTTCCCCCGGCAACACAAGCTGGTCCGCGTTATCCAGTTTATCGCCACGGAAGCCGATCAACCCCGCTTCGATTTCTGGGAAGATGCCTGGCCCACCGCCGAGCTCGACCCATCCCTGCGCCCCATCTCCCACGACCCGGCCAAGTCGCTGGAACCCGTGCCGGAGTTGGTGATTTCCCTGGAGTTATCCACGGATACGGCAGAACAAGCCAGGCAACTTTTGCAACAATGGGTGACAATGGGCAGAGAATTTTAGGAAAATGACGAATGACGAATGACGAATGACGAATGACGAATAATTGATTAATTATCAATTTTTTAATAATTAAAAACATTCGTAATTCGTAATTCCTTATTCGTAATTTACATCAAAGCCCCTGGACTTCCCCTATCATATACGTCACGGCTTGCCCAGTCAACTCCACGCGGTTGCCAAGCAAACGACAGCCTACCTCGCCACCGCGGGCCGAAATCTGCCGGGCGCGGAGCTCCGTTTTACCCAGCCGGTTTGCCCAATACGGGGTGAGCGTGGTATGCGCAGAGCCCGTCACCGGGTCTTCGTCAATGCCGTAGGCAGGGAAAAAGCAGCGCGACACAAAATCGTGGTTGTCTCCCGGGGCAGTGGTCAACACTCCCCGGCCTCCCAAAGCCATCAATTTGCGGAAATCGGGGCGCAACGCCGCTACGTCGGCTTCAGTTGGCAACACGGCCAGGTAGTCTTCGCGGCCCTTCCACACTTCCAACGGCTCGGCGCCCAGCGCCTCGGCCAGGATGGCAGGCGCTTGCACAAGCTCGATGCGGTCGGCAGGGAAGTCCATGAGGTAACCCTCGCCGTCCCTGCGCACGGTGAGCAAGCCGCTGCGGGTGTGGAAGCCGATCTGTTCTTTTGAGTAACCCAAATGCCGGAATAATACATGAGCCGTGGCCAGGGTGGCATGCCCGCACAAGTCGACTTCGGCGGCGGGGGTAAACCAGCGCAGGTCGTAGTCGCCGTCAGGGCGGATTACAAAAAAGGCGGTCTCGGACAGGTTGTTCTCCGCAGCGATTTGCTGCATCAATTCGTCGGTTATCCAACTATCCAGCGGGCATACGGCCGCCGGGTTGCCGCCAAAAAGGCGATTAGTAAAAGCATCTACTTGGTAAAGTATCATGTTGTACTTTTTAAAATTTTACCACAGAGTTTCACGGAGTTCACACGGAGTTACACAGAACAGGGTTCCAACTCCGTGTAACTTTGTGCAAACTCCGTGAAACTCCGTGGTTAAAAAAACCTCCAAACCCCTACCTCCCCGGCCAATAGATCAGGCAGTTGATATTGGATACCATTAAAAGCCAATTCCTGTTGCGTTTCACCAGACAACAACAGCGCTACTGGCTGCAACACCGCCCCCGGCCGCTGCGGCAAGACTGGAAGTTTGACGTTTTGAAGCGTTTTTTCCAGATCCAGATTAGCCACAAAAACATAACGCGGGTTTTCCGCCTGCGTCCAGGCAATCAGCTTGTTCCCGGCCGTAGGATCGGGCGGCAATAGCCACTGGGTGCGCGCCCCTTCTATCTCCGGCAGCAATTGCTCAGCCAACAGCCGCAGCCGGGTGAGGCGCTCGAACAAAGCCTTGTTGCTCCCCCACACGTAGGGCCCTCGGGTGGCCTTGTCGCCATCCGTTAATTTAAACACGTAAAGCTTAGTATAATGTTCGTTGGGCGCGGGCGTGGGGTGCGGATCTCTGCATTCAAAACCGAGCCCCATATAGCTGGGCATATCGGTGAGGAACAGGCCGATAAATAAGCGGGCTTCATTGCCGGACAGGTAAAATTCGTCGAAGCGGGGGTCGTCTTTGTCGCCGGTCATCAGGGTGAAACTGGGCGCCACCTGCCGCACCGCCAGTATGTCGAGATACCAGCGGAATTGCTGCATAAACACGGGGCTGCCCACCACCATCGACTGCAAGTCGCCCAGGGTGGCGTCGGCGTCGGCTTGTTCGAGGTGGTCCACTTCGTCGCCGTAGGCCATGATGCCGGGCGCCGCCAGGAAGGTCTCGGCAAAGTAGCCGAACCAGGGTTTTTCTTCGCGCACGCGAGCTTTGATGGCTTTGTGGATGTCGTAGTACTCGTCGACTTCCAAAGGCACGCCTTCCTGGCGCATCTGCACGTGCGACATATCGCCGCGCATGAAATCCAGGTTGTAGGTGCGGACTACCTCGGCGTAGGCTTCGCAGACGTAGTCCCAGACTTCCTTGCGCGGCCGCGAAAAGTCGATGGCCCACTCGCGGTTGTCGTCAAGGGCCTCGTAGAATTTGTAGCGGCTGAGCGGTCCGAATACCCGCGACATAGGTTCCGGCTTGCTGATCCTGTAGTCGCGCCACACCCGCCCTTCGCTGTCGGTGGTTTTGGCTTTGTCGGAGGGGTCTACTTCAATGCCGCGGTAAGGCGGGGCCATCGTGGCCGGCACGGGTTCGTAGCCTTTGTCGAAGAGCCATTGCACCAGCAGGTTGCGGCGTTGGTTGCGCTGGTCGGTTTTTTGGCTTTCGCCAAATAAGACGTTTTGGCGCATAGTTTCTCCATAGCCTTGACCGAAAAACGTCACGGGGTCCTCGGGCCAGACAAGGCCGGGGGTAGCGCTTCCGTTTGCGGCCAGCCATGCCAGAATAGCGCGTTCAACAGACCGGTGCAAGTCGGCGGAATGGTCTACGATTTCCTTGTCTTTGCGCTTCAGCCATTCAAAAAAAGCCGGGTTGGCCAGCACGATCTCGGCATAGCGGTCGGTATGGGGAATGGCGTCCATGCCGACTGCTTTGCCCATGAGGTGCAGTAGGTTGACCGCTACCTTGAGTTGTTTTTCTACGGTATCCAGATGGGGTTGGGCTTGCGCCAATTCTTCGCTAAAAAACTCGGTATTGATCCGCCACGAAGACATACCGTAGAGGCTATCCACCACCCCCGGCTCCCAAAACGGCAGCAAGTGCACCGCCGACTGGCAGTCCGGCAGCGTAAGCGCGTATTTCACCGCCTGCCAAAAACTGCCGATGGTGCGCACGTTGACGCCGACCATGTTGGTTGAACGCAACCAATGGCCGTTTTCGAACCCCACGAGGGGGCCATCCACGGATTCGTCAGACTGCAGGGCGCGACCCGCCGGCCCCTTGCCATAGCGGGCTTCGAGCGTAGAGAGGACGTCCTGCGCCGGCCACCGGAGCACCTCTGCGGGCATCACACCGCTGATAAAAGATTGCCGGGAAAGGCGGTAAGCTTCTGTTGAATTGGTCATGATACAAAACTAAAGAAATTTCGGAATGCGGATTGCGGATTTCGGATTGCCGACCGCCGACCGCCAGCGCTTGCCGGTCGTTGAGCGGAGTCGAAATGCGACTATACGACTATACGACCGTACGACCGTACGCCCCGTCAATTCAGGCGGTGATCTCAAATCACCTCCTGAACTGACTGTGCAAGACCATGCGACTTTGCGACCATGCGACCCATGCCGGTCGTTGAGCCGAGTCGAAACGAGGCCTTGCGAAACCCTGCGAAGAGGTCTCGACCGTAGCATACACCGGCAAGCGCGACCTTTAGCAGCGTCCCCGGGCTAAAGCCCAGGGTTGAAGGGAAACGACAGGGAGCTTGCCTCACTTTGTCCAGCATGACGCTGCAGATGCGCTTCGAGCATGAAAAATAAAAAGACAAATAAACTTCCGCGAAATCCCGAAATCCGTTTAATCTGCGATTCAGACAACCAAGCCCAGGCGTTTGAATCACGGATGACACTCCCCCGCAAATACGTACACATCGTATATATACATGGGCAAGCGCGACCTTTGACAGAGCCCCCGGGCTGAAGCCCAGGGTTGAAGGGAACGACGACCTTGCGACCATGCGAACCCCTGCCGGTCGTTGAGCGGAGTCGAAATGCGACTATACGACTATACGACCGTACGACCGTACGACCCGTCAGTTCAGGCGGTGATCTCAAATCACCTCCTGAACTGACTGTGCAAGACCATGCGACTTTGCAACTTTGCCGGTCGTTGAGCCGAGTCGAAACGACGACTTTGCGAAACCCTGCGAAGAGGTGACATCTTCGCGAGGCACGAGCGAAGGTGTCTCGACCGTAGCATCCTGCGGTGTCATGCTCTCACGGCATCTGCACACGTAGAAACCACAACTTTTTGACCTAGCTTTTCGTATCTTTTAGCACCTGGAGAATTTTATTTTTAAAATCAGGCAAGTGGACATGACAGAGGTTAAACAATATCTCGTAGTCAGCATCTTCATAATGATGGGAAACAAAATCACGAAAACGCACGATAGGTTGAACATCAATACCGTAAGAATGAAGTAATCCCGGGGATTTCTTTTCAATCGTTTTGACTTTTTCTCCGATTACCTGCAAACGCATTGCAATAGCATCCATCAAAATAATACCACTTTCTGATGCGACGAAATCTTCGGGGCGATGAATAGCTGAAAACCTGTTTTCAATAAGTTCAATAGCGTGTTGTATTGTTTCTAATGCTTCACCAATGACACCATCAGGCATAAATTACCTCCTTCTCCAGTGATTTCAAAAAAGAAGGGCGCAAGTGGGGGCCGATGCGAAGTAAATCAATGGATTTTCCCAGCTTTTCCTCCAAATAGGCATGCAAAGCCATTAAGCGCATAAAATCAGGCGTTTCTAATTCTACCAGAATATCAATATCACTATCAGGGCCTGCTTCACCTGTGGCATATGAACCAAATAACCCAATGCGTAGTACCCCCATTTTCGATTGCAGTAATGGTTTGTTTTCTCTTAAAAAACCTACTATGGTATGCTGGTTCAGGTTATGTACCATGTTTGTATCTTATTAGCATGATAACTACAAATATAGTGTTTTTGTACTTATCGGTCAATGTAGGCTGGTGTATTAGTGTTTTTATTTTATGCTCAAAATGTACCTAATTTGGCAAGAAAAAATCCTGAAATCCTCCCATCCTGAAAATCCTGATTCTGACACGCCCCCGCAAAGGGTAAAAGTTCAAAGGCCTACTTGGAGTCCTGGGAAAGCCGAAAGCCATAGATGTCGTCCCAAGAGAAGACATAGCTACTGCTACGAGCCCCAACCTTAAACCAATACCCATCGCCAGCGAACCAGGAACCGCCGCGCAAACAACGGCGCCTGCCACTTTCGGGGCCGGTATAATCCGGTGGAGGCGCCGACGGATATTCTGAGTCGGACCAATCCCAGCACCATTCCCACACGTTACCCGACATATCGTATAATCCGAGCGAGTTGGGCTTTAGTTTTTGCACGGACCGGCTTCGTCGCACGCCGTCGATAAGGCTATTACCGCCATCAACGGTATTCCAGGCCACTTCGTTGAGATCATTACTTCCGGCATATCGGGTATTGTCAGGTCTGATACCGCCTCTCGCTGCGTACTCCCATTGGGTTTCCGTAGGCAGGCGGTAGCCGTTGGCTTTGGGTACCGGGGTAACTAACCATCTGATGTCGTCGTTTCCATTCCGATTATAAACGGTATCCTGCACCAGCGAATCAATGACATACGCCGGTTCCAGGCCGTTTTGCACGCTCAGCCAGTTGGCGTATTCGACGGCCTGGTACCAATTTACGTTTACTACCGGGTTATCGACGTCTATACCCCAGCCCGGAGAAAAATCCTGTACATTTCGGCCGGTAGCGGCGCAGTACAAGCCGAATTGCCAGAAGGTGGTTTCGGTGCGGGCTATTTTGAAATCAGACAGGCTGGCTGTTATGCCTTCACTTTCGTCATCTTGGCCAAATTTAAAAGTGCCGCCTTTTACGAATACCATATCCGCAAAATAGCGGTGTTCCAAGGTTTGGTAATGTTGGGGGTGAAAAGCTCGCAATGCCTTTCTCCCATCAACCAGATTGGCAGTCCGTCCCGGCGCTTTTTTATAGGTTAAAGGCGCTATCCGGTTAATCAAGTCGCTTGCTTTGGCGGTTTCTCCCGACTCCAGAAACCAGAAGGCCGGTTCCATCAGCGCCAGCGCTACGCTGTCTTTGAGTTGGCCGATGGCTGCGGCGCTTTTTAGTTTATCCGCGGCAGCGTCGTATTGCAGGCGCAGGATATGTGCGCGGCTTTCTTTGAGCAGGCTTTTCACTACGTCGATAGAAGCTTCCCGGGCCAGTCGTTGCTGTTGGCGGGCCTCCAGCTTGGCCAATTCGGCTTTTTCTTCGGCGCTGAGGGCTTCTTTTGTTTTGAGTTCGGCGATACGCGTGGCTTCGCGGGCCAGGCTGTCTTTTTTTGCCGCTTCCTGTTCGGCGAGGGTGGCGGCGAGGGAGCGTTCTTCGGCTACTTTTTTCTGTTTTTCGGCTTCCTGGGTGCTGCGGCCCGCCTGTACCGTCTGCCAGGAGGCCCAGGCCAGCAGCAGTAAGGCGCCAATAGCTATGGCTAAGTTGCGGTTGCGTGCGCGGCGCAGTTTGAGGCGCTCCTGGCGCTGGCGCTCCGCCTCCACCCGCAACCTCTCCCTTTCCGCGGCTTCTTTCTCCGCCCGGCGGCGTTCTTCCCGCGATTTCAGTACGGGGCCTACCAGTGTATCGTGGCTGATTTCGTAGTGGGCGCCGCGGGCGGTTTTTTCGCGGCGCACGATAAAGGAGTTCACCAGGGCGTCGAGCAGGGCGGGGGGCAGGGCGATGCCGTGTTTGGCGAGCATATTGGCGGCCAGGGCGTCGCCGTCCATGCTCAGGCGGCGGGCTTCGCCTTTGGCTTCGTCTACGTATAGCAGTTCTTCTTCGAGCAGCAGGCGGGCGCTGCGCTCCAGCGCGGGGTCGCCGATGCCGGCGATGCGGGCGGCGTAGTAGTTTTCGAAAACGCGCTCAAAATCGGGCAGGTCGCCGGGGCGGATGACCACGTTTTGTTCGCCGCGGCGGTTGCGGGCTTTTACGTCGTCTTCGATGCTCTGACACACGATCTGCAACTGGAAGGATTCGATGCGCCCGGCTTCTTCTTCGTCGCCGCCCCGCATGAGTTTGTCTACAATTAGTTGCAGGGCCGCGTCTTCAAAGCGGAAAGGCCGGGTTTCAAGACCCTCGCCGGCGGCTTCGGCGGGGCGCAGCACGGCGGCTTTGGCCTGTTCGGCGTCGAGGCCGCGCAATTCGTAGCGCTCGTCCATGATGTTTTTGAGCTCCTGCTTCATGGAGTCGAGCAAGTGCAGGCGGTCGGAGCGGATGGCAAACACGGCGTGTACTTCGAGGGGCGCCGAGAGGTGGTCCTGGGCCTCGTCGCCGAGGCGGTCGAATTCGTGGAAGACGCGCTGCGGGATGTCGGTGTAGAGCAGTTCGGAGATCTCCTGCCGGAATTGCTGCTGTTGTTCGGGCGGGTAGAGGGAAAATTCTTCAAACTGGTCGAAGAGCAACACAAAGGCGATCTGCTCGCTGCCGGCGCGCCGGCGCTTGAATTCGCGCCAGAGGCTGCGCCCGCCGGGCAGTTTTTCGTAAAAATCGGTCCCCGCCGCCGGGTCGCTGCTGCGCTCGAGTTCGGCCAGCAGGGCTTCTTTGGGCGACAGGCTCTGGTCTTTGGCGTACGCGCCCAGCCGGATGCTGAGGGCTATTACCCGCTTGCCGCGAAAGGCGGTGTCGAGCCGCGGTATGAGCCCCGCATTGAGCAAAGAGCTCTTGCCATGCCCCGATTTGCCGAATAATACCAGCAATCGCTTCTGCGATACGAGCCGCAGCAGGTCGGCGATCTCCCGGTCGCGCCCGAAGAACAGGTGCTGCTGTTCGCGCTCGAAGGGGGTCACGCCGGGGTAGCGGCGGGTGAGTATTTGGGGGGTTATGGGCATAGTCTATATTATTTTTTCTTTTTTTACCACGGAGTTTCACGGAGTTACCACAGAGTTTCACGGAGTTAGATTACACCCTCTGTGGAACTCCATGTTAACTCCGTGAAACTCCGTGGTTAAAAAATCCATGCATCACAAACCACGCAAAATATCAGTAGCCAAAGCAAGTATATCAGCACTCAGCTTATTGCGTTCGGCGTTGCGGGTATCGGGGTGCATACTATCCTGCCTTTCAGCAAATTCGTGGCAGCGGCTTTTGAGGAGCGACACTGCGTTTTTGTCGTCGGTGCTGTCGGCGGCGGCTTCGAGCTCGTGCAGGGCGTTGACAAAGTCGTTTTCTTCTACGTATTGCCGCACAAAAGCCAGCCGGCTGTCGTATTCGCGGTCGGTGCGGCGCACCAGTTGGGGGTGCTCCGACTGGAAGGCCGCCAACAGTTCGCCCAGGAAGGCATCCTGCTCCTGATCGAGCGGGGCCATCTTGAAATGCCCCTCGAAAAAGCGCTTGAAGTCGGGACTGCGGTAGCTGGGTCCGGCGGAAAATTTTTCGCGGTTTTCCAGTATCTCCATCAGCAACTGAATGAGCATCTGGGTATGCCATTTGTCGAGCTCGAACCCCAGGAAAATAAACTTGTCGGCGTCGCTGAGGGCGTCGGTGAGCCCCTTGGGCAAGCGGCCCGCGTTGAGCACGCTTTTCATGTATTTGTAGAGGTCTTCGTAATCGAGGATAATCGACTCGTGGTCGTCAACCGAACCGCAGAGGTTGTATACCAGCGGTTTGTGCATGGAGGGCGCGGGTACTTTGCGTACCTCTTTGTCGCCGCCCACAAAAAAGCCGGTATGGTGGGGTATCTGGTAGGCGGCCAGGTTGGCCGAGAGGAATTTGTCGGGCGTGGCGCTGATTACCAGGTGTACGGGCAGTTGAGCCAGCAGGCGCAGCGTGCCGGCGTTTTCTGACAGGAATTCGGGGTCGGCCCATAGTTTGCGCAGCCATTCCCGGGCTTTCTTTTTTACGCGGATGCGCGCCGAGGTGCCGGAGAAGAGAAAGAGGGATTCTTCTTCGTAATACATTTCGATGTCGCCGGGTTTGGCTAATTCGAGCAGTTGTTCGCGCAGGTAGCGCTGCACGGGACGGCCGCGGTAGCGCAGCAGTTCAGGGCCGGCGAGTATGACACAGCCGGCGTTTTTGATGCTTTCTACGGCGTCGTCGAGGTCGAATACGGGTAGCTGCAGGGGCATGGCTGTCAGGGTTTTGGCGTTTAAAGATAGGATTTTTTTTGAATAGGTATTTTTTAACCGCAGAGTTAAACGGAGTTCCACAGAGTCCCGCAGAGCGAGATTTTGACGCTGTAGAAAAAAAAACTCCGCGTCACTCCGTTTTACTCCGTTTAACTCTGCGGTAAAAAATTTATCGCTATTTTTAACCAATAAAACCACCATTTATGCGTCTCCTATCCATCGCCTTTTGCATCGCCATTTACACCCAACTAACCGCCCAGCCCTACAGTCTCGACACTACAACCATTCCCGGCACGGAAGTCAGCTTTCAGCTCGCCTACCTGCCCGGCGGCGCCTTTCGCATGGGCGAGGGCGAAGGCCACGAAGTGAGCCTCGATCCTTTCTGGATAGGGGTCAAAGAAGTGACCTACGAAGAATTCGTGTTGTTCCAATACCGCGATAACGACAGCGACGCCAGCGTGTGGACGGAGGGCCAATATAAGGCCGACGCAGTGTTGCGCCCTACGCCGCAATACATAGACTTCACCTTCGGCATGGGCAGCAAAGGGGGTTTTCCGGCAGTGAGCATGACCCAGCAGGGGGCGCTGCGCTATTGCCAGTGGCTCTACCAGAAAACCGGCGAGTTTTACCGCCTTCCCACCGAAGCCGAATGGGAATACGCCTGCCGCGCAGGCGCCACGGGCCCCCTCCCGCCCAATGTAAGCACCGAAAAGCTGCAAGACCACGCCTGGCTATTCGAAAACAGCTACGAAAAATACCAGCCCACCGCACAAAAAACCGCCAATGCCTGGGGCCTCTACGACATGCTCGGCAATGTGGCCGAGTGGACCCTCGACCAATACGCCGACAACTATTTCGAGCTCATCGGCGCTACGGCAGCCAATCCGTTGATACCACCCACGCAACGCCACAGCCGCACGGTACGCGGCGGCTCCTACGACACCTTCGCCCAGGATTGCTCCTGCACCCGCCGCCAAAAATCCGACCCCCGCTGGCAGCAGCGCGACCCGCAGATCCCTAAGAGCAAGTGGTGGAATACGGATTCCCCCTTCCTGGGTTTCCGCCTGGTAAAGCCCGCGAAGGCCCCGACGGCCGCGGAGGTGGAGGCGTTTTTCGGGGAAATGATCAGGGAGTGACTTGGCGACTTTGCGACTGTACGACTGTACGATCTTTGCCGGTCGTTGAGCGGAGTCGAAACGGCGCGGGGGCGATCTCTACCTTGGTGGTACTTAGTGCCCTTTGTGCCTTTGTGGTAAATAATTCGTAACTGTTTAGCAGAGGAAGCGCAGAGTCAATTAGCCTCTGCGTTTTCCGCTGCATAACTTTGCGCAACTCTGTGGTTAATAAATATCATTTTCGGTCTTCCCCCTCACTCACTTATCTTTCAGTATTTTCAAGTATAGCACCTCCGCCTCCACCTGCAGCCTGCACAGGTAGAGCCCTGGCTGCAAGCCCTCCAAATCCATCGTAGCCAGGCCGGGATCGACGACTTGGGGGGCCAGGAGTTGACGGCCCGTGATGTCGAGCAACGTAGCTACTATCGCCTCGCGGCTTTGGTTGCGTAGGTGCAGGGTAGACGTGGCAGGATTCGGAAATACCTCAACGCCGGCGGCCCAATCTGGCATTCGCGTGCCGGTGACGACAAAAGTTACCGGCGCCGACTCGGGGGCGCAGCCGCTGTTGTCGCTCACGCGCACGGTGTAGGCGCCCGATTCGGTGGGGGTATAGGTCGAGGTTGTAGCCCCGCTGATGGCCGAGCCGTTGAGGTACCACTGGTAGTTGGGGCCCGAACTGGACTGCAAGGTGTTGCCCTGCACAGTAATGACGGGCGGCTCCGGCCCTACAAACTCGAAGGACGGCCCTACGCCCGAGGTGAGCACCGTCTGCGGACATAGCTCGGGAGAGGCAAACAACACGTAATAGCCCGTTTCTGTTACCCAATATTCGGCCTGCGTAGCCCCGGCAATCGGCTCGCCGTCGCGGTACCACTGATAGCTGGCAAACGAGCCAAAGGCATTGGAAATCAGGGTAGAATCGCCCTTGCAATAAGTCGACTCGGGGTCGTGGGCGATAGCCGGCGAGAGGAACACATAAGAATCGATGAGCACCGCCGGCGAGGATTCGGTGCAGCCGTTGAGCGTTACGGTGACGTAGAAATAGGCAAAACCCCATTCGGCGATTTCGACAAAATAGGTACCCCCGATAGCGCCGCCGATGGGCGTGCCGCCGGTGTTGCTGTTGTTGAAGTTATAGTGCCACTGGTAGCTGTCGAACGTGCCGTTGACAGTTAGTTTGACGGTGTCGTACGAGCAATACACGTTGCCCTCCGCCTGTGGGAACAAGGCGATTACCGGGTCGAATTCGCATTGGGCCTGGAGCTTTGCAGCAGTGCCGCTAAGTAAAAATAGGGTGATTACGGTCAGATGATGAAGTCGCATGATTGTATGATTTTTTTTGTAAAGACGGGGATTTTTGGGAAAGCGTCGAATGGCATGGGATTTTTTTAACCACAGAGTTACACGGAGTAAACACGGAGTTCCACTGAGTTAGATTTTGACTCTGTGGAACTCTGTGAAAACTCCGTGTACCTCTGTGGTAAAATAAAAAACAAGGCCCCACGTCGATGATGCACGCGCATTCATAGAAGTAAACCTCTTTTGTGCAACTTTTAAAAAGCAATATCGTCTATTATAGTATATGAAGCCAAGTCAGACCAATCTGTAGGAAAAAACGCATCAACAAGTTGGCACACACCCGACGTACGTAGTCTAATACACTGCGCTACGCAATAGAACTTTTTTTGTTCATCAAAAATTAGCGCTGTTATGAAAACCAAGTCGTTCTTTTTCGCTGTGATGTTAGGCC
>JAEUUQ010000231.1 GCA_016787505.1 Saprospiraceae bacterium
TTTGATGCCGTAGCGTTCGTGTACTTTGGTGAGCTGGCGATACGACCCGCCGTAGAGGTCATTGGTGGCAATGACTTCATCGCCGGGATTAAAAAGCTTCAGGACGGTATCCATAGCAGCTAGTCCACTGCTGAAACAAACGCCGAAGTTGCCGTTTTCGAGGGCTGCCAGGTTATCCTGTAGCGCTTTACGCGTAGGGTTTTGCGTGCGGGCGTATTCGTAGCCTTTGTGTTTGCCGGGCGCTTCCTGAGCGTAGGTCGACGTTTGGTAGATAGGGGTCATGACTGCCCCTGTTTCGGGGTCGGGCTCTATGCCTGCATGGATTACTTTAGTGCCAAATTTCATAATTAACAACTTATAGTGGTTTTTAAGATTTTCTTTGCAAAGCGCGTTTAGCTGCTGCTATTACATCGGGCACTCCCAGCCCGTATTTGTCGAGCAATTCCAGGGGTTTGCCACTTTCGCCAAACGAGTCGTTGACGGCTACAAATTCTATGGGTGAAGGCAGGCGGCGAGCCAGCAGCCCGGCAATACTTTCGCCAAGGCCGCCATTGCGCTGGTGTTCTTCTGCGCTTACCACGCATTTTGTTTTACTCACCGAATCGAGAATAGTTTCTTCATCCAGCGGTTTTATGGTATGAACATTAATGACTTCACAGCTTATGCCCTCGCCGGCCAGTGCCCGGGCGGCTTCCACAACTTGCCACACCATATGACCGGTGGCGATCAGGCTGACATCGGCGCCGGCGCTCAATACCTGGGCTTTTCCAATTTCGAAACGCTGGTTTTCGGGCGTAAATACCGGCCAGTTGGGGCGCCCGAAACGCAGGTAAACCGGACCGTAGTGTTCGGCGATAGCCATGGTAGCTGCTTTGGTCTGGTTGTAATCGCAGGGACAGATCACCGCAAAGCCGGGCAGCATTTTGATCATCCCGATGTCTTCCAGTATCTGGTGCGTGGCGCCGTCTTCACCCAGGGTAAGCCCTGCGTGAGAAGCGCATACTTTCACGTTTTTGTCGGAATATGCAATAGATTGTCGCAACTGGTCGTACACCCGGCCTGTCGAGAAATTGGCAAAAGTGCCCGTATAGGGGATTTTACCGGAAGTTGCCAGGCCGGCGGCGATGCCCATCATATTGGCTTCGGCAATTCCCACCTGAAAAAAGCGCTCGGGGAAGTCTTTGATAAAAGCTTCCATTTTGAGCGATCCCACCAAATCGGCGCATAAAGCCACTACCTCCGGGTTGAGTTTGCCTATTTCGTATAAGCCCGCCCCGAATCCATCGCGAGTGGCTTTGCTGCCTGTGTTTATGATATGTTCTAGCATAGTTAAAGTTTAGTAGAGTTTAGTAGGGTTTAGTAGGGTTTAGTAGGAAAAAAAACTAAACCCTACTAAGCAGTTACAATTATTTATTATCAGCACATCAAACCTCTCCCGGCCCCGGGTAATCTCCCAGTGTTTCGGGGAGTTGGGCGAGGGCCTGGATGGCTTGTTCTTTGTTGGGGGCTACGCCGTGCCATTTGTGGGAGCCCATCATAAAGTCGACGCCGAAACCCATTTCGGTACGCATCAGCACAACCACGGGGCGGCCTTTGCCGGTGAGTTCTCCGGCGTGTTGCAGCGTGTGCAGCAGCGAAGCCATATCGTTGCCGGGGGTATGCAGCACATCCCAGCCGAAGGCTTCCCATTTGGCGGGGAGGTTGCCCAGCGAGATTACCTCGTCGTTGGGGCCGTCGATCTGCTGGCCGTTCCAGTCTACCGTAACAATCAGATTATCTACTTTGTGGTGGGCGGCAAACATGGCGGCTTCCCAGATTTGACCTTCCTGCAGTTCGCCGTCACCGGTGAGTGCGTATACCAGATGGGGATCGCTGTCGAGTTTTTTTGCCAGGGCGGCGCCGATAGCCACCGAGATGCCTTGGCCTAGCGAGCCCGAAGCGACGCGAATACCTGGCAGTCCCTCGTGGGTAGCAGGGTGCCCTTGCAGACGCGAGTGGAGCTGGCGGAAAGTGGCCAATTCTTCGATGGGGAAATAACCTGCACGTGCAAGTGCGCTGTACCACACCGGCGAAACATGGCCGTTAGAGAGGAAAAACATATCCTCGCCTTTGCCTGTCATATCAAAATGAGGATGGCGGCGAAGCACTTTAAAATACAAAGCGGTAAAAAAGTCGGCGCATCCCAATGAACCGCCGGGGTGGCCGCTATTGGAGTAGTAAGTCTGTCTGATGATATCGCGTCTGACCTGAGAAGCGATTTCTTTGAGTTGGGTTATATCGGCCATGATTGAATTATTAATGAGAAAGGGCAATCCAGATTAGCCCTGGATTGCCCTTTTTAGTATGCTAACGCTTTAGTCAGCAGCATTAATTGAGGGCGTCATTAAGTTTCTTACCAGGCTTGAATTTGGCTTGCTTCTTGGCAGAAATTTTAATCGTGGCGCCAGTTTGCGGGTTGCGGCCACTGCGAGCCTTGCGCTGAGAAACAGAGAACGTGCCGAAACCTACAAGGGTAACGGAATCATCTTTTTTGAGTGCATCGGTGACACTGCCCAATACGGCATTGAGTGCATTTTCTGCCTGAGCTTTGGTCAAACCTGCGCTTTCGGCAATCTTGTTGATCAGATCTCCCTTGTTCATTTCAATGGTTTTTAATTAGAAAGATGCGACAAATTTAGAGGCTGCGTTCATGAAAACCAAGCGTTTATTGGTAAAAAAACTTGCCAAAGCCAGAAAATACGGGCATTTCACAAAAAATACCCCTTCAATGGTATACCTTTGAGGCGTGTAATCAACGTTGTATGTAAAAAATTATAAAGCATGAAGCATAAAATCTGGTTGATGTTATTTTGTAGCTTACTGGTCTTTACTGGCACACTGTCAACAGGTTGCAGCAGAAAGTCGGGCTGCCCGGCATACGAAAGTGCCCAAACCAAAACCAACCGCAAAGGTCAACTCCCCACTAAACGCGGCAATTCGAATCTTTTTCCTAAGGATATGCGAAGAAATTAGTCTGTTGTAGGTTGTAGGTTGTAGGTTCGTCTGGTTTTACAACCTACAACCTACAACCTACAACCCTCGATTAGCAGCGATTAGTCGAAAAGGCTCGTTATAGGGATTGAAAATATATTCGAATGCCGCTAACTTTGTGGCGCTTAGAAGAAGCGCTAAAAAATAATCCAAATTATACCATGACGTCAGTTGCAAGTTCGCTGGTAAAAGGTGGGGTCAAACTCGTTCAACAATTTGATCGCCCCTATTTGTCTCCTGAAGCGCAACAGAGAAACGTGCTGCAGCAGTTGTTGAAAAAAGCGGAGTATACTGCATTCGGAAAGCACTACGACTTTTCGCAAATGTTGCTGCATCCCGACCCGCTATACCTCTTTCAGCGCGAGGTACCCCTCCACGATTACGATAAAATGTTTGACGAGTGGTGGCATCGGAGCCTGGCAGGCGAACCCGACGTAAGCTGGAAAGGGTATGTACGCCATTTTGCCCTCAGCTCGGGCACAGCCGGCGCCGCTAGCAAATATATTCCGGTTACTACCGATATGACCCGGGCCATGCGCCAAAGTGCGTTGCGCATGTTCTCTTGCCTGCCCAAATACGACGTGCCTGCCCATCTGTATATCAAAGACTGGCTGATGATCGGCGGAAGCGCTACCTTGCAAAACCTGGGGCATTGTTATGCAGGCGACCTCAGCGGTATTAACGCCAGCCGACCCCCCATTTGGATAAGACGTTTTTATAAACCAGGCACGGCTATTGCGCGCCTCGCAAATTGGGATGACCGCACCAAGGCGATAGTGGCTAACGCCCCCAAATGGGATGTGAGCATTCTTACCGGCATTCCTTCTTGGGTACAACTCACCCTGGAGAGCGTTATTGACCACTATAAACTGAACCACATCCACGAAATATGGCCCAACCTCAGCCTGTTCGTTACGGGTGGTACTGCCTTTGAACCCTATCGCCGAAGCTTTGAGCGACTATTGGGTAAACCGTTAATCTACCAGGACTCTTACCTGGCCAGCGAAGGATTTATTGCCTTCCAAGCCCGCCCCGAAACGAATGCCATGCGCCTCGTGCTCAACAACGGCCTTTTCTACGAATTTGTGCCGTTTAACGAACTCAATTTTGACGCCGATGGGCAATTGCGCAAAAGCGCCGAAACACTCTCTATTGACGAAGTTGAAGAAGGAGTCGACTACGCGCTGCTACTCACTACCTGCGCCGGCGCCTGGCGCTACCTCATTGGCGATACCGTGCGCTTTGTCGACAAAGACCTCAGCGAAATTGTGATCACGGGACGCACCAAACACTTCCTCAGCATCTGCGGAGAACACCTCTCGGTAGATAATATGAACCACGCTGTAAGCCAGGTTTCCGAGTTGCTAGGCATCGACATTCGGGAGTTTACGGTGTCGGGCGTGAAATCGGGCAACCACTTTGCTCACCACTGGTACCTCGGCGTCGATCAACCCGTTGATCAGCGCGTACTGGTACAAACCCTGGACGCCCAACTCATGGAGCTCAATGACGACTATCGCGCAGAGCGCTCGGCTATGCTCGATCAACTGCGCATCACCACGGTTCCCTCTCATTTCTTCTACGACTGGCAGCGCATTCAAGGCAAAATGAACGGGCAGAGCAAAGTGCCCCGTGTGATGAAGTCCAGCCAGTTTGCAGAGTGGGAACAGTTTGTAGCTTCCCAACATCCGGCTTTGTGAGTGCATTGTGGCAAGGAATGCTGTTGGGGTTTAGTATGAGCCTGTTGATCGGCCCCGTCGTATTTCTCTTCCTGCAAACAGGTATTGAACGCGGCTTTCGAGCCGGCGCCATGGCGGGCCTTGGCGTTTGGATGAGCGATTTGCTCTATGTGATAGGCTTTTATTTTGGGGTATCGTATATAATCAAGATTATTCACTGGCCGGGGTTTAAAACCTGGGCAGGCCTATTGGGCGGAATACTCCTTGTCGGTATCGGCATTCATAGCATCATTAGCCGCCCCCCGCATATTCACAGCGAAAACAGGATACCTACATCGGGAGCGTCGTACTTTAAACTGTGGGCAAAAGGTTTTTTTATTAATACGCTGAATCCGTTTGCCGCCTTTTTCTGGTTGGGTGTAATCAGCACCGTTTCAGGGAGCTACATACAAAAGCCCTTGCACTCTATCTACTTCTTCAGTGGAGTGTTGGGAATAATAGTGATAACGGATCTCTTGAAAGTTTTACTTGCCAAGCGCATCAAACCCTGGCTCAATACCTCTCATATCCTGCAGATGCGCAGACTTTCGGGCATGGCAATGATTGCCCTGGGAATCATACTGTTCGTGCGTGCAATTTGGTGGTGAACAACTTCTTTTGAAGGTGAAAATACAAAGGAGAGCCAATACCAGACAGGTTTTGGATATGTTCACCAGGAAGATTTATCACAATGCAATCGGGAAGCTCCAAACCGCTTGTTATAAACTCGCGCTAAAGAGACCGTTGAGCCAGCTTCTGAAAGCAAAACGCCGACGAGCCACTTCTTTTGGATCTTGTGAAGCCGGTTCAACCGCTTGCTTTCCGGCAGCGGCATCCTGCTGCGCTAAAAGAGCGGCGGCTTTTCTTTCCTCCTCTTCTTTCAGTGCTACAAAAGGCTTCATCTCTTCCCCGCAAAATTCTTCGTAATCTTCCGGGATCATCATGGGATTGATAGATTTACTCTTGACAGACATTGCTGTAAAATTTAACGTCAAAAAAAGTGTTTAGTATCAGTTCGTATGTTCGTTCAGTTCATATCCGGCCAACGCAACCCGCTTGCGAGTCACTACAGTTTTAATTCAATGAAATCGCTTTAGGTGTTGTGTGTGGGAAAGTCAGATAATCGCTGTCTCTCTTTATTTAATGTATAACCTGACGATTGGCAAAGAGTTTCAGTAATAACGAAAAAAAACGCTAAAACCGCAGCTCATTTTGAAAAAAATACATCAAAAACCAAAATCCGGTTGTACAATCCGGTCTTAATACCCCAATATACGTATTATTATTGTGCGAAGTAGGGTGATTAAGTTAATTTTAACATTAAACCTTTTCCTACATTGTGCATCTAATTACCAAAAATTGACCGATATGAAGCATTTGCTTAAATTCTCAGCACCACTTACCTTATTACTGACACTCACTGTAGCGAGCTTACAAGCACAGGAAATGCCCGATTCTACCGGCCTGCCCGGCGACCATTTCAGCCTGCAAGGCGCATTGGAGCTTTTCAAAAAAGCCCAGTCACCCGAAGATTTTGAATCACTACTGAACCAGGAAGAAAACCACGTAAACAACCTCGACCTGAACGGCGACGGCGACATCGACTATGTACGCGTAATTGATAACCTGGAGGAAGACGCCCATGCGATTGTATTACAAGCTATTGTGGCAAAAGACGAATTTCAGGATATTGCCGTCATCGAAATCGAAAAAGACGGCGACGAATCAGCGATCCTTCAGATTATCGGCGATGAAGATATCTACGGCGAAAACGTGATCGTTGAGCCCTTTGAAGAAGAAGACGGCGACGACGGCAAAGGCCCGCGTATGACCGAAGAAACCG
>JAEUUQ010000265.1 GCA_016787505.1 Saprospiraceae bacterium
CTTATCATACCCCAACTTCACAATCAAATTAGCGACAGCGTCATCAATCATATTGCTCCAGCCGCAGAGATAAAACGACACGTCGGGGCGGCTTTCGGCGTAGTGCTGCAGGTAGATCTGGTGGATATAACCTTTGTAGACGGGGAAAGGAAACTGCGTGGGGTACAGGTCGGCTTCGCGGGAGAGAGCCACGTCGTAACTGAATTCGGGGTGATCGCGGCGGAGTTGCTCGAATTCGTCGCGATACAGGATGCCGTTGGCATAACGGGAGCCGAAGATGAGGTGGATGCGGCGATGCGGCAGGTTGCGGCGGTAAATATCGCCGATCATGCTGCGGAAGGGGGCCACGCCGGTGCCCGTGCAGATCAGCACAAGGTCTTTGTCGAGGCTTGCCGGCAGCGTAAAAGCGCCGTCAGGGCCTTTGAATCGAATAGTGGCGCCCAATTCCAATTCTTCAAAAAAATAACGCGAGGCCGCGCCGCCTTCGAGTTTGAGCACACAAAATTCCAATAAGCCCTCCCCATTGGGCGCGTTGGCGATGGAGTAACTGCGCCAGCGCTTGAGGCGTTTTTCGTCGATGGGGAGGTCCATGGTGACAAACTGCCCCGCCTCGAAAGTAAATTCTTCGGAGGCATTCAACTCTAGCCAAATGCGACGAGCAGTGGGCGATTCGTCGGCTATTTTGACTACTGTGCTATCGTACCATTTCCAAGCCATAGGTGCAGGGGATATGTGTTATAATCCGGGGGGAGTACCCATCATGTCATCGTAAGTTAGAACAACGTCGTACCCTTTATCGTTGAAATACGCCCGTGTTTCCTCCAGGGGGCGTTCGCTGGTCACCAGCACAAAGTCGCCGCCCCAGGCGCCCAGCGATTTTATCTCGCCCCAAAAATCGGAAAAATACAGGGTTTTGGCGCGGGGCAGGTGCAGTATTTCGGCCAGCATATTTTCGTGCCGGCGTATGCAATCGGCTAATTCTGCCAGGGTGCGGGCGGCAAGCCACTGCGCAGTGATGGCCGATATGGCGGTGATGAGCGGCGCCACCCGCTCGCCTCCTGCCAGATAGTGCCTGATGGCGTCCTGGCTGCTCTGTTTTTTACCCAAATACACAAAATACAGTTGGTGGCGGTAGGCAGGCAGATAGGGGAATTCCACGTGGTGAGGTATGCCCCCGATGAGTTGATATAAAATGGGGCCGTCGGCATTAGCGCAGGCCAGGTCGTAGCCCGAACCGCCGAAGGTGTCGTGCAATAATTTATAGGCGTCTACCTGCAGCCAATTCGCCATGTTGGCAATGAGTGTAGAGCTGGTGCCCAAACCCCAGTGCCGGGGAAAATCGAGGCGCGTGGTGACCGCCGCGCCTTTCATGTTGCTCCATACGTGCGGCCTTTGTCGCTGTACGGCGTGTAAAAGCGCCTCCAGTTTGTGGCCGGCTACGTCGTCGAGGCCTTCTTCGTAAGTCGCCTCCGGCAACAAATAGATCGCATCAAACCAGCAATTTCCATCGGCGTCGTAGCTCTGCCAGGAGAGCCAGCCTTCCTGGGCCTGGGGCGGGTATATCACTTCCAGCTCTTGCCCAAAACGCGTGGGCAGCGCCAGGGCCAGTGCGCCGTCAAGTACCGCGTATTCGCCGGTAAACATCAGTTTGCCGTGCGCGCGGTAGTGCGTGGGGAAGGTTGGATCCATGCTAAATATGGTTTTTCTATTTCGCCGCTGCCGGCGTCTTCCTCAATGCCTCGATGAAATCCCTTACTGCTGTGAAGGTAATGACTTTATCGCTAAAATTGAGGAAAGCAGCCTCCATTTCCGCTTCAGCAGCCCCGAGGTGGTTGAGGATGTTGGTAAGGTGCATTTTCATATGGCCCTGTTGTATGCCGGTAGTGACCAGCGAGCGCAGGGCGGCGAAGTTCTGCGCAAGCCCGGTAACGGCAATGATGCCCATGAGTTCGGTAGCCGAAGGATTGCCCAGCATCTCCAGCGAACGGGCGGCCAGCGGGTGAAGCCGGGTGAGGCCGCCCACGGTGCCTACCGCCAGCGGTATGTCGAGCCAAAACCGGAAGATGCCGTTTTCGATGGCGCAATAGCTGAGGCTCCTGTATTGGCCGTCGCGGGCAGCGTAGGCGTGTCCGCAGGCTTCGATGGCGCGAAAGTCGTTGGCGGTGGCCAGCACCACGGCGTCAATGCCGTTGAAGATGCCTTTGTTGTGGGTCACCGCCCGGTAAGGGTCTATATGTGCGATGCGGACGGCTTTGGCGAATTTTTCGGCAAACAGGGGCGTTTCTTTTTCAAATTGTCCTTCCGAAAGGTCAGCTACCGGGCATTCTACCCAGGCGCGCACCAGGCATTCCGGGGTGTAATTCGACAGGATGGCCATTACGATGTCTACCTCGCGGGAGCCGCCTTCAAATGCCGGGTGTTCGGCTACAAAGCGCTCCAACCCGTTGCCGAATTCTTCGAGCACCGAATTGATGAAGTTGGCGCCCATGGAGTCGCAGGTTTCAAAGGTGACGCGAAGCTGGTAGTAGTCGGCCTCCAGATGCGTGTAGTCGAGCAGGGCAATGCCCGTGACGCCCCCACCCCGCTTTTCCATGTTGGCAGTGAGGTGCACTACGTCGCGCAACAGGTATTCGCGCAGTTCGTCTACTACGGACATCATGAGTTGGTGGTCGCCGGCCCAACTAAAATGCACCTGCCCTAC
>JAEUUQ010000178.1 GCA_016787505.1 Saprospiraceae bacterium
TACTTTGCCCGGGAAGTTGAGAACTGGTATGAAATTGACCTCGCCACTGAACTGCTTGATACGCTAACGATAATTGATGATTTTACCGGTGAAAAAATAGAGTTTAGCTGCGGACTGGATGTAGAATTGGATCAATCCGGCAATTTATGGGGAATTACTTGCTACAAATCTACGCTTGGGCAATTGCACAAGATAGACATCAACACCCGCAAAGCAAAAACTTACCGGTTTGATTATATTTTTAATGCCTTTTTTATTGATCGTACCGGGCTTATCTGGCTGGTTTGCGACCTGGCAGAAAAGAAGGGGATGCTGGTTTCTTTTGACCCTAAAACGGAAAAGTTTGTCACTTTTACAGATAAGGAAGGCAACAATATTCTAGATAATGCCACTCCCAGGTATATTACGCAAAGCAAAAACGGTCATTTGTGGATAGGCACGGAAAACGGCTTGTTTGAAATTGATACCCGAAAACGCTATAGCCGAGTGTATAAAAGGGGAAAAGAAGACGACAACCGCTTTTCAGGCCTCAACACGATCTATGTCATCCACGAAAGTAACGACGGCAAAATATGGTACGGCACCAAAAGCGGGTTGTCTATTTTAGATCAGCAAACCGGGCGAATTATTACGTATTCCAAAAAGGATGGCCTGGCGGGTAATACGGTTTGCGGCATTATTCCCGATGAAAAAGGTAATTATTGGATTGCTACGTTTAGCGGGCTTAGCTATTTTAATCCCACGAATAAATCTTTTCGCAATTTTTATCAGTCCGACGGACTTACGCACGATGAGTTCAACCGCTTCTCTTTTCACCGCGACCAAAACGGACGCTATTATTTTGGTAGCGTAAACGGGCTAAACGTATTTCGTGCCGACGATTTGCTGGTTGAACGCGACGCCGGCCCCGTTATCCTTACTAAAATCACCAAATTCAATAGCAAACTCGATAGTATCCTGGTCTATCAATCTAATTTGAATAACCTGAAGGAACTGGTTGTTGCCCCCTCTGATTCGTATTTTACTATTCATTTTGCGCTGCCAGTGAGAGGAAGTGCTAAGAAAAACCAATACAAAGTATGGCTGGAAGGGCTGGATAACAACTGGACTTACCTCGGCAATGTGCCTTTTATCAGGTATAACAGCCTGCCGGCAGGTAGATACAGGCTATTAATTAAAGGCGCTGACGCCAATGGCAACTGGAGCAATCAAATGCTTAGTTTACCCATTGTGGTAAGGCAGGTATATTATAAAACCTGGTGGTTTATCACAGCCTCTATTTTATTGCTGGGCTTACTAGTACGCGGGCTTTTTCAATACAAGCTCGACCAGCAACTCCAGGTAGAACGACTGCGCACCAAGCTGTCAAGCGATTTGCACGACGAAGTAAGCGGATTGTTGGCAGGTATTGCTTTGCAAAGCGATATGTTATTTTATCAAACAGCGGAGGAAGAGAGCAAACACAAACTCAAGACCATCTCAGAGGTAAGCCGGAAGGCAATGTCTAAAATGAGCGATGTGATATGGTCTATTGACTCCAGAAAAGATAGATTGTCCGATCTGGTTGACCGCATGCGGGAACACGCTGATGAAATTCTTTCACCCCTCGATATTGGTTACACGATCACGCTGTCCAAATTGGATACGGCACTAAAGTTGCCGGCAAACATCAGGCAGGATCTTTATTTTATTTTTAAAGAAGCCGTAAATAATGTGGCCAAACACGCCTTTGCTACACAAGTAACCGTCAATATGGGAAATGAAGGAACTACCTTTTTTCTTTCCATAAAAGACAATGGCAAGCCGAAGACTGTGCAGGTGCCGGTAGATTCGCGGGGAGTGGCCTTACAGGCGTTCAAAAAGACGGGGCAAGGTCTTTCTAATCTAAAAATGAGAGCAGAAAGGCTACATGCCGATTTGAGGATTGACAAGTCAGAGGGCTATGCCATCGAGTTGCGAATGAAAAGGTTTAGTTAAGGTAACTGTTTAGTAGGGTTTAGTGCATGCGCAGTTTAATGGATACAAGGGGCGAGAAGAAAAACCGGGGTTTAGTTTGTCAGGTTTAGTTTTATACTCTCCTAAAAAAGATGAGGGACTTCCCGGAGAGATATCTGAAAGTCCCTCACAAGTAAACACGCTTCTTGTTGATTAGGAAGGAATGTATCTTATTGTGGAAACATAATCTAATCAATGCCACAAAGATAGCTTGCTTGCCTGGTACTGTAAACCCCATAAAAATGTGGTAAGTCTATGGAGGTGCAACGTCCGCCTTTTTCACAAAAACTTATTTTCGCCCTGGGCCAGTTGGGCTGGTCTTTGGCTAGCTTTGGGGTTGCCAACCTGCTGGTGTATTTTTATTTGCCGCCGGAAACGGGCAATGAGCGAATTTTTCCGGTGTACATATATGAGGGCGCAGTATGGGGTATTGCAACCGTGATTGGCCTTATCAGTTTCGGAGGGCGTTTTTTTGATGCAATGCTGGATCCGCTGGTAGCCGTTTGGTCGGATAAAGTTAACGCGCGTTATGGCAAGCGCAGAATGCTCATGGCGCTTGGGGTGTTCCCTTTTGCCGCTTTTTCGGTGCTGGTTTTTTACCCCCCGAGCGCCGACAACCTTCTTCTAAATACCGCCTTTCTGTTTGTGGTCACACTGGCGTTTTATTTTTTTCTTACCGTTTATAATATTCCCTATTCAGCGCTTATCGGCGAATTGGGCCATGATCCCGCCGATCGCATGCTGATCAGTACGATGCTCTCGGTTACCTGGGCACTGGGTTTCTTGATAGGCAGCAGCGCATATGCGATGCAGGATTGGCTGGAGCATGTTTGGTCGCCTGTTCAGGCCTTTCAGGTTACGTTATCAATTTTTGCAGGGATTTCGCTTGTGTTTATGATGTTGCTGGTTCTGTTCCTCAATGAAAAGAAGTATTGCCTCCAACTCGATACCCATGTACCTGCCCGGGAGGCCCTAAAAGCGGTGCTCAGTCATACCGATTACAGGCGTTTTTTGTTGTCCGACCTGATGTATTGGCTGGCGCTTACGTTTATCCAACTTGGAGTAGGGTATTACGTCACGATACTGTTTCAGTTTGACAAGGCGCAGGCGTCCACTTTTTTAACGCTTAGCTTTGTCGCCAGCTTTGTACTATATGTGCCGGTGAATCGCTGGGTGAAAAAATTCGGCAAAAAACGCATGGTGTTGATCGCCTTCTGGGTTTTTATGGCCATATTCGGGATTACTTTTTTCCTGCCGGAACTCTACTTCATGCGCCACATCTTGTTTTATACGCTTGCCCTTGCCTCCGGCATTCCATTGGCTGTTTTTGGCATAGTGCCCAATGCGCTAATCGCCGATCTGGTATACAAACATCAGGAAAACTCCGGACTTCAGCAATCTGCCCTGTTTTATGCCGTCCGCAATTTTACCATGAAAACCGGCGTGTCGCTTGCCAATCTGATTTTTCCCTCTTTGTTGCTGCTCGGCAAAAGTGTGGAAGCCCCCCTGGGCGTGCGCTTGTCTACTTTGATGGCCCTCTTGTTTTGTTGGATAGGCTGGAAAATCTTTACCCGGCTCGAAATACGCTAAGTTGCCCCAATTTGCCCCAATTATCTGAGTCCGGGCAGTTGTTTACCACTCTGTGGTTGCGTATATTTGCCGTATAAGACAAGTGGATGGAAAAGGCGTATCAGGCATTAAAGCAGTATTTTGGGTATGATCAATTCAGGCCTTTGCAAGCCGAGATCATATCGTCTATTTACGAGGGGAAGGATGCGCTTGTGTTGATGCCTACAGGGGGAGGCAAGTCGGTTTGTTACCAAATACCCGCCATCACTTTGCCCGGCACTTGTGTGGTCGTCTCGCCGCTGATTTCGCTGATGAAAGACCAGGTCGAGGGGCTTTGCGGCAACGGAGTGAGGGCGGCTTTTATGAATAGCTCCAATTCAGCCAAGGAGCAACGTGCAGTGGAAGACCGCTTTTTTAACGGCGAACTTGACCTGCTGTACGTATCTCCCGAAAAAGTCATTTCACAGGGTTTCATATCTTTCCT
>JAEUUQ010000117.1 GCA_016787505.1 Saprospiraceae bacterium
ACGTTTGTGCTGGCGCTGCCGAAGGGAGAAGTCAGCAGTCGGCACTTAGCTGATCGGTGACGGCTAAAAAAATCAGCATCGTTTTTACTTTTCCACAAACAATTAATTATATTTGAACATTATCTACCCGCGAGGAACGAACACTTTATTTTTTGCAATGAACAACACCGCATTCCTTAAGCGTTTAATACGTTTGCCGTGTTGTTATTGTGTTTACCCCAATAGGCAATCTTCGGTAGGAGTGCGCCCATGTTGCTTTTTCACTAAAACCAAATGCCGATATGCAACATCTTCATCCCATTTCCAAATTTGCCATACCCGGGCTGCTAGTAGCCTGCGTATGCTTACTCTTCGCCTCCAGCGGAGGCTATTTTTCTTCAATTTCGATTGGACATGAACGGAATGTTTCTACACCGACGTTATCCGAGGGGAAGGGGGCGCTCGTTTTTCCTCCATTGGTGGCCTCCAACTCAAACGTATCCTGTACGCCATGGCAGGATTTGTTGTTAGGCACAGGTAGCGGCAGTTCCACCTACAATACTTGCGAACCCGATACGGCACTGTTCTCTACCAATGCTGTAACGGCGCCCGGCGCTACGTCAGACAACCAGGAGATAGTATGGCAAGAATTGTGCGGCAACGGCGAATTGATCGCCAAAGTATCGTCACTGACGGGCGGCTACGCCGGGTTGTTTGTGCGCGAAAGCAACGCCGGCGGCGCCCGAAAATGCGCCATCATGACGCAAAAAGGCGCGCAGGTTTTCCGGCAATTGCGCATCACGACTAACGGCCCACAGACCCAGGCTTCATACACGGCGCCCGGCCATCAGTGGTTGAAAATAACGCGAAGCGGTACACAGGTAATGGGGGCCTGGTCTACAAACGGCACTACCTGGAATACCGCGTTTATCACGCCGCTGTCGATGACGGACTGTGTGATCATAGGTTTGGCGGCATATAGTACTAATAGTAATACAACTATCGACGCCACTTTTACCAATATTAGTGTTGCGCAGAGCGATACGCCGGCCGCTACCGCAGTGTCATTTGTCGATAGTTCTCTGACAGCCCAGGCAGGCGACACGGTAGCGATATGCGTCCAGATAGCTAATCCTTGTTATTGCAATGCAGTAAGTGTCGAGGTTGCTTTAAGCAGCGATTCGCTGCCACATCTGCCCGGTTTTGTGCCGCAAGTGCTGACTTTTTCAGAAGGCGACACGGTAGCGTGCTTTTCGATTGTTTTGGCTGAATCAGATAGCAGCAAGAGCTATACTTTTGAGCTGACAGGCCTGACGGGGGGGTACGACAGTCAATACGGCGAGACAACTATGCTGACGCTTGAGGTAGAGGGGGGTGAGGAAGAAACCCAACCGGGAATATGCGGAAGTTTCATCCGTGATGCTCCTGCTATTCTGGATAGTTCTAACGTGTTTCTTTACGATCGCTTTGGGAATATATATTTATTAGACGAACTTTTATTACCGGCTTCACTTCCCGAGATAAACTGCGGCTGCGACGAATTTTTGAATGATATACCCTATCAGGATGAAAATTTCTTTCACTTGTATTTCGAAGACTGTATCAATCCTGCGCCTACTCCCATGGGGTTTGCCGATGCGGTTCAAGGTACCGCAAGGCGTCGGGCGGCCTGCAAAGCTTATGCGTATTTATCGCACTTGATACTCCGCAGCGATAACCCATGCGAAGAAGAGAGTTTTCCTGTTGTAAATATTTTAGTGCGGGCTGATGAAAACCTGCCTGCAGGAGTATTGGCCTCGGCAAGTCCTTTTTACGATTACAGAACATTACCACAATTCCCCTATGGAGGAATCATTGACGGGCTTCCCTGGAAGTTGATCAACAACGGGAATTATCAGCTTCCCACTTCCGTTCCACCAATAATATTTGACGATCAAGAATTTGATATTTATGAAGGGTATCACGGAGCATTTTCGGTCAATTTTAGCAATTTCGGTTTTTACACCGGAGATGCAACGCCGCCTGACGACAGCAATAATTATTATGACTTGTACCACACCGTACTCCATGAAGCGCTCCATATTTTGGGTTTTGCTTCTTTGATACAGCCCGATAACGGCAGCTACAGGTTACCCTTTACCAAGTCTTATAGCCGTTATGATACCTATTTGTATCTGGATAATAATAGTTCTGTGGTTGCAAGAGATCCGAACGACCCGTACAGGTGGAATTTAAATATTTCTCCTGACGATCTGCACAAAAGTTGTAGAGATGCGCAAATCTTAGGTGGTATTTCCGGGCCGGATATGGAGTTTCGCTCCTTATCCAATGCAAGTTTTCCCATTTACACAGGCCCTCCTGGAACGCCTGCAGGTAGCGCTTTTAGCCATCTTAACGACAAATGTGATGGAGCGAATGATGAATTTTTAATGAACTTTAATATCCCGGTGGAGACGCGTCGGGATATTGGCCTCTCTGAAAAACGCATTTTATGCGACCTGGGCTATCGGGTATTGGATATGGAAAACTGCTCGTGTACGGTTGCAGGCAATAATGATTTCACGCAAACGTGTACGGATACACCTATTACATTCAACCTTTGCAACGGTGACACATTCATTTTACCGTATTCCCTTTTTTTGGGGAATGATACAGGGGCAGATGAAATCGCTTATTTAGTGGTAGGCTCTGCCGATCCCAGCATCGATATTGAAGATCTTCACAACGGAACGATACAACTTGTCAGTTGCGGGACCAGAACGAATTCAAACATTATTTCGTTGCAATACATTCCGTTATCTTCTACTTGTCCACATGAAGGAAATCCTGTCAGAGTAGATATTGAGGTTGTACCGTGTATTGGATGCGATAATTACCTGAGCGACACCCCTGCACCCGAAAATGATAATTCGTGTAATATTGTCTGCAATTCGAGCATTATGGCTTACACAGAGGAAGGGGCGATTGCCGACGAAAATATTATTGCTTTTAACTGCGCCCCTTGTTACGAAGTTCCCGGTTGGTACGCCGCAACAATCACTCCTGATTTCTGGCTTGCTCCAAACATATCCGGCGCATCCGGGGCTATCGGTTTCAGGACAAATACGGAGGACTTTGAGTCGGCATTTACCCCACTTAATATGGATGCGGGTCGATACCTTTTTTCTTTTTATGGGGCGGCAAGCTCTAATGTAGTAGCGCAACCTCCGAACCTGATAAATATCAAAGCACGGTTGACAAGTCCTGAA
>JAEUUQ010000323.1 GCA_016787505.1 Saprospiraceae bacterium
TGTCCATCCAGGAATATTTCGAAGAACAATCGCTGGTGGCCATCTCCGATGTCGATACCCGCGCTATCGTGCGCCATATCCGCGATAAAGGCGCTATGAATGCCATTATCTCTTCAGAAATTCTCGATCTTGAAGTCCTTCACGCCAGGCTCGCCGCCGTGCCCCCCATGGAAGGCCTCGAACTGGCCTCGCAGGTGAGTACCCCCGAAGCTTATACCCTCGGCTGGGAAAATGCCCCCCTTCGCGTCGCCGTGCTCGATTTCGGCGCCAAGCGCAGTATTCTCCAATGCCTGGCCGACCGTGGGTGTTACCTCAAAGTTTTTCCCGCAAAAACACCCTTTGAAACCCTAAACGCCTGGCAACCCCACGGCTATTTTCTGTCGAACGGCCCCGGCGATCCCGCCGCTATGCCCTATGCAGTGTCTACCGCAAAAGCTATCCTCCGGGAAGATAAACCTTTGTTCGGTATCTGCTTGGGGCACCAACTCCTGGCCCTGGCTGTAGATATCCCAACCTATAAAATGCACCACGGCCACCGCGGCATCAACCACCCCGTAAAAAACCTGCTGACCGGCCACTGCGAGGTGACCAGCCAAAACCACGGTTTCGGCGTTAGCCGCGATGCTATTCTCGACAACGCACACACTATCGAGGTAACCCACGTCAACCTCAACGACAATACGATAGAAGGCTTGCGACTAAAACACAAACCGGCGTTTTCGGTGCAGTACCACCCCGAAGCCTCGCCCGGCCCCCACGACGCCCGCTATTTGTTTGACAATTTTGTGAAATTGATGAGTGAACAGTGAACAGTGAACAGTGAACAGTGAACAGTGAACAGTGAACAGTGAACAGTGAACAGTGAACAGACAACCGACAACCGACAACCGACAACCGACAACCGACAACCGACAACAAAAATTATACACCATGAGTAGTATCATAGACATTCGCGCAAGAGAAATCCTCGACTCCCGCGGCAACCCCACGGTAGAAGTAGAAGTACTGACCGAAGACGGATATATGGGCCGCGCAGCGGTGCCCTCGGGCGCGTCTACCGGCAAACACGAAGCCGTTGAACTCCGGGACGATGACGCCGCCCGTTTCCTCGGCAAAGGCGTACTCAACGCCTGCAAACACGTGGAAGAAGCCCTCGCAGAAGAACTGATCGGCGTAGACGTTTTTGAACAACGCTATATCGACCAGTTGATGATCGACATCGACGGCACGCCTAATAAGGCAAAACTCGGCGCCAACGCCATCCTCGGCGTGTCGCTGGCAGTGGCCAAAGCCGCCGCAGAAGCCAGCGGCCAGGAGCTTTATCGCTACCTCGGCGGCGTCAATGCCCACGTGTTGCCCGTGCCCATGATGAATATCCTCAACGGAGGTTCGCATGCCGACAACAGCATCGACTTCCAGGAGTTTATGATTATGCCCGTCGGCGCTGAGTCGTTCTCCGAAGCGCTCCGCATGGGGGTAGAGGTTTTCCACCACCTCAAAAAAGTGCTGAAAAGCAAAGGTTATTCCACCAACGTAGGCGACGAAGGCGGCTTTGCCCCCAATATCAAGTCGAACGTAGAAGCCATCGAAACGGTGCTCAAAGCTATCGAAGCTGCCGGCTACCGTCCCGGCGAAGACCTCATGATCGCTATGGATGCCGCCGCTTCCGAATTTTACGACGAAGCTACCGGCTTGTACCACTTCAAAAAGTCGACGGGCGATAAGCTGACGACTTCGGAGATGGTGAGCTTCTGGACCGACTGGAGCAACCGATTCCCCATTTTGTCTATCGAAGACGGCCTCCACGAAGACGACTGGGACGGCTGGCAAGCCCTCACCCAAGCGCTGGGCAGCCGCGTGCAACTGGTGGGCGACGACCTTTTTGTGACCAATACCAGTCGCCTTCAGCGCGGTATCGATATGGGTGTGGCCAATTCTATCCTGATTAAGGTAAACCAGATCGGCACCCTTACCGAAACTATCGACGCCGTCAACCTGGCCACCCGCAATGCCTATACCAGCGTGATGAGCCACCGCTCGGGCGAAACCGAAGATACGACCATTGCCGACCTGGCCGTGGCGCTGAATACCGGCCAGATCAAAACCGGCTCGGCCTCGCGCTCCGACAGGATCGCTAAATACAACCAGTTGCTGCGCATCGAAGAAGACCTGGCCGACGCCGCTATCTTCCCCGGTCGCGCATTGATCGGCGGCTAATTTTTTAACAAAATACGCCATAGCTATGAATACACTCCAGATGTTGTTGAATAAGTTGCCGGGCCCGCTGCGCAACCGCTATTTTTTTGCGCTGCTGTGTTTCTTTGCGCTGATGGTCTTTTTTGACAGACACGATGTGCTCACGCAGTTCAGGCTGCAACGCATGGTAAACAAGCTGGAAGACGACAAGGCGTATTATACCAAAAAGATCGAAGAGGCCAAACAGGAAAGGTTGGATATGGACGCCAACAAAGAACGTTTTGCTCGCGAGCGCTACTACATGAAACAGCAGGACGAAGACGTCTACATCATTGTCGAAGAATAATTTTTACGAACAAATAAAGAATCTATCGCATATGTCTGTTCTCGTTAATAAAAACTCCAGGATCATTGTGCAGGGTTATAC
>JAEUUQ010000327.1 GCA_016787505.1 Saprospiraceae bacterium
AAAACGCGACGACGTGGCTATCGTGCGCGTAGAACAACTCTACCCGCTGCCCGAAAAGCAGATTAAACAAATATTGAATAAATACAAAAATGCCAAAGTCTGCTGGGTTCAGGAAGAACCCCGCAATATGGGCGCCTGGCAGTATCTGCTGGTCAACCTGGCTGAGGCTGCCGGCTTTACGCCTGTCACCCGAAAGGCAAGCGCTTCGCCGGCTACCGGCTTCAAAAAGGTGCACGACCAACAGCAACACGATATTGTGGATGCGGCGTTTGGGTAGGAGAGTGCGTTTTTGCAACTTATTTAGCGCAAGTACGTTCAAAGGGAAGAATATTTTACCTCGTAATTGTTTAGTAAGGTAAAAACTAAACCCTACTAAACTGCCGAAGGCACTAAACCCTACTAAACAGTTACCTTGCATCTTTAATACCGTACGCTATGAGAAAGCGGGGCTTACTCCTCATTGCCTGTGCAATATTTTTGTGCAGCGCACCTGCGCTATACGCGCAACAGGCCAAATTAAAAAAAGCGCAGAAACACATGGAACTGCTTGACTACAAATCAGCGGCAGACCTGTACATGCGCATCCTGGAAGACCACGACGTGCCCGAAGCCAAAATCAACCTGGCCGAAGCCTACCGCAAACTCAACGACTATACCAATGCCGAATATTGGTATCAACAAGTAGTATACCTGCCTGAGGCGAAACCTATACACTATTATTACCTGGGGTTGATGAAGCAACGCAACGGCAAATGCGAAGAAGCCCAGGAGTGGTATAGCCGCTTTCTTACCCTCAAACCTTACGACGTGCGCAAGCCGCAACTGCAAAAGGCTTGCGATTACATCGATCAACTGCTGGTCAAATCGGCTACCGCAACCGCCACCGAACCGCTCGAACTCAATTCGTCTTTCGACGATCTTGGCGCCGCTTTTTATCGCGATGGATTGGTATTTGGTACCTTTCGTTCACCCAACGGCTCGGCACAGCAATACCTCGACCTGTATTTTGCCGTCATGACGCCGGACTCCTCCAGCAGCAAAGGATTTGTATTGGGTACGCCCGGAAAATTCGCCCCACAGCTTAACACGCCCGTTCACGAAGCCATCGTGACATTTAGCCGCGACGAAACCGAGCTTTTTTTTACCCGAAACTATATCGTGGAAGACGAATCAAGCCGGGAAACCGTGATGCGCCTGGAGATCCTGCATGCACAGCAAACCGGCCCCGATAGCTGGGGAAAACCACAAGCTTTGCCCTTTTGCAGCCCGCGCTTTTCGGTGGCGCATCCCTGTCTTAGTCCGGATGGCAGGCGCCTCTTTTTTGCCTCCGATATGCCCGGCGGCTTTGGTGGCAAAGATCTCTATGTCTCTTTCCGCGATAGCGCCGCCTGGGGGCCCCCGGTCAACCTCGGCCCCAATGTGAATACCGAAGGCGACGAGTTGTTTCCCTATTACGCCGAAGGCCAGGGACTGTACTTCGCATCCGACGGCCTTTTCGGCCTCGGCGGCCAGGATATCTATTTCGCCCCCGAATTAGACGCAGGCGAGTGGGACTCCGCTCAGAATATGGGATATCCTATTAACAGTTCTTATGACGACTTCGGCCTGATTGTACATACTGACGGCACTTACGGTTTTTTTACTTCTAATCGCGCCGGCGGTGCAGGAGAAGACGATTTATATTATTTCCGAAAAACAAATATCGATACGCGTTCCCGCACCCAACTGCGTGTGGTGGATGCTGCTACCGGCAGCCCCATTGCCGGCGCCGGATTGGCTTCTTCCTGCGAAGAATCCCTTGTATTTACCGATGCCGATGGCAACTATGCTACACTGTTGGAACGCGGGCGCTGTTGTACCTTACGCGTGGAGGTCGATGGGTACGAACCCCACACGCTCACTGTTTGTGCCGGTGAGCGACAGGAAGTTCCTCTTGTGGCGTTGTCGGAACAGGCTCCCATTCAACCCAAAGTACAGACCCTCACCGGCATGGTTAGCGATCTGGCCAGCGGCGCGCCACTCCAGGGAGCTGTAGTGACGCTTACAGCCAACGGCTGCTCTGCGCCCGCCCCTGCTATTACCGATGCAGGCGGCTTCTTTTCATTGGAGCTACAACCCCATTGCTGTTATGCGCTTCGCGCCGAAAAAGGCAATTATTTTGCCCGCGTACTGCCCGACACGATATGCACCGACAACTGGGGCGAAGCCGCCCAGTCAAATCTTAATTTGTATTTGCAACCTTTTGTGGCCGCTGCCGCCACGGTCAACAACTCCCAGCAAACGGGCGGCGATTTTGCAATGGGTATACGCACCGACCACCAAAACGATACCATTCCATTTTTACTAAACCTTTACTACGACCTCGGCCGCAGCAGCGTTAGAGCAGAATCGGTACCCGAGTTACTCAAATTGTTGCAACTACTTACCGACAATCCCAAGCTCATCATAGAGATCAGTTCGCATACCGATTCGCGGGGATCTGATGAGTTCAACTTGCAACTCTCCCAACGCCGCGCCGACGCTATCGTAAATTGGCTGACATCTAAAGGCATCCCTGCATTCCGGCTCAAAGCCAGGGGCTACGGCGAAGGCCGACCCGTTAATAAGTGCGAAGACGGCGTGCCCTGCAGCGAAGAACAATACCAGATGAACCGCCGCACCGAGTTTAAGGTACTGGGCGCCTCGGAGTAAGAGGGTTTATGGGTTTATAGGTTTACCATAAACCCATAACTCATAACCCATAACCCCTCATTTCCCTATCAAAATAAAAGGCGACCAAAAAAAAGGGTGGCTATACTCGCCATCCTCAATCAATTGCAACTTGGCTTGTTGCAAGGCCGGCGCAAAGGCATTTGTTCCCGAAATAAGGTGGTATTCGTAAAAAGCGATCATCAGGTCGGCGCTGGCCCTGTCCTGTACCTTCCAGAGCGAGGCCAGCAGATTATTGGCGCCCGCGTAGAGAAACGCCCGCGTAAGCCCCAGCAGGCCTTCGCCGCCAGAAATGCGGCCAAGCCCGGTTTCGCACGCCGACAAGGCCACCAGGTCGGCCTGCAGCGACAGGTTGTACACCTCGCCGGCGGTGAGCAGCCCGTCCTGGTCATCCAGCGTGTCGGGGTATAACAGAATACCCGACAGGTCGGGGTATTTTTCATTGATGAGGCCGTGGCTGGCTAGGTGGACGAAGCGCCAGGGTTTTGCCAACTCGGCGCGCAGCTTCGCCTCGGTAGAAAAAGCATGCAACAACACCGTAGCGGGCAGGCGGCGGGAAGTAAACAGTTGGCTCACCGCTTGCGTTTCCCTGGCCGTACCCGGCAGGGGTTTTACCCGCCGGCCGCTCAAGGCGCCGCCGCGGACTTCGCTTTCGAGTCTTTCGAGGGCGGTGCGGGAGGCCAGGGCGTAGTCGTCGGGGCTGAATTCTTCTTCGAAAACGGGGGCGCAGCCCAGGAAGCCCTGCGTATCATCGGATAGCTTCGGCGCGTTGGCCCGGCGATAGCAAAACGCTGCCGAGGGCGAATACGATACGGCGAAATCGCGCAGCAGGTATGCCAAGTTGCTGTAATCGACAGGGCCTGAGCCGCTGGGGGCTTCGCGCAATAATGTTTCAAAAGGCAGTTTAACCAGGGCATCATCGGGCGCCAGGACGAGTTTCCTGATCCCCTCCTCCCATTCAAACGGGAAAAGCAATTTATACAATAGTCGCGCCTTTTGCAAGTACACCTCATCGAGTTGGAGCGTAATACTTTTGCGCAAACCCTCCTGGTGGTCGTAAAAATCGGCGCCGACAAATTGCTCGTGCACAGAAAAACCGGTTTTAGTTACCTTAAAAATATACAAGACCGTATCGGCGGTAAAATAGGACACAAAAGCCTCGTCTGGTTCTAGTGAGGTTTGCAGTGCGCCTACGGTGGGGATGCCTTTTTCGTATTTCAGGTCGTAATAGAGCGGGTAGTTTTTTTCCAGGTGGTTTATCAGGGCTCGGTATTGCCGGCTATTGGTGAGCAAGGCCTGTTGCAGGGCGAGTCTGGTGAGGCTGTCGGCGCCGGCGGATAATTGCTGCTGAAAATTGACCATCAAAGCCCGGAGTTCGTTTTCTTTGTTTGCGAGAGAATCGGGCAGGCCCGCGAATTGGGTAGCTTCATAGGCGGCCACAGAAGAGAGCAATACGTTGGCTTTGCAGCGTTCGGCGTAATAAAATGCTTCTTCGAGGTGGCGCGGCTTGCCGTCGAGCCGCCACATAGCCACGTTGTTGGCTACCGCGACAGATGAGAGCCGCCAGGTCTCTTTGGCCAGGTTGATTTTGTCTTCTTTGGACACCAGAATTTGTTGCCGGTACAACAGCAGGGAGTCGGCCTGGCGATAATACAAAGCGGCCAGGCGGGCATTGCCTTCCATGCCCAAAACAGCTTTTGCCTTGAGCAGGCAGGAATTAAATGCGTGTGGCAAACTGAAATAGGCCTCCGGCGGCGGATCGTTGGAGAAAGTAGCGGGGTAATTCGCTTCCAGTGCGCGCTGGGCCAGGGCAAAGGCCTGCCGCGGCAGCCCCTGTTTGAGGCGGGTGGCGGCCATTTCGTTGAGGGCGTAAGCTACGCGCTCGTGTCGCTCGCCAAGACTGACCGTGTATCCCCTGAGTGCTTCTTCCTGGGCCACCAGCGCTTGTTCGTAATCACCCATTCGCAGATAAGTATTGCCTATATTGCTATACACGTTGCCACGCTCCATGATGGCATCGGGATAGTGGCTGAGCACTTCCAGCGCTTCGTAGTGGTATTGCAGACTGCTATCGAGGTGCGTCAAAGCAGCATAGTCCATGCCCATATTGGTGAGCAGCGGTTCGAAACGAAAATCGATACTATCTACTTGCTTGCGAAACCAGCCCATAGCGGCCTTGTTTTCGTCGATTGAAGCCCGGTAGTTGCCCTGCAGCGAAAGCGTTGAGGCTATATTTTGGGCGACAAATGCCAGTTTTTCGGGATTCGCCTCGGGTTGGCGTTCATATATGAGGCGTGCCTGCTGTAAATGAGCGATGGCTTCTTCAAAAGCATTGATGTATTGGTATTCAACCCCCAGATTCTGGTATACGTCGCCGATGAGCTCGTCATTGGCCTCGGCGTCGAGCTGATAAATGCGCATGGCCTTTTGATAGAGCTCGATGGCCTTTTTGGTAAGGCCCAGGTCGCTGTACAAGGTAGCCAGGTTAAAAATAGAGATGCCGAGGTGGGGATGGTCGGGAGGCAGTACTTCTTCCCTTATCGATAAAGCTTCCTGGTAGTATTGCAGGGCGATGTCGTTGAGCCCGAAGTGGCGGTGCGCCGCGCCGAGGTTGTTGATTACCAATGCGGTGAGCGCATGCCGGGCGCCCAACTCTCTTTTCCTGATTTCAAGTGCCTTATTGTATTGGGCTATTGCCTCCGGAAATTTATACAACCCAATATAACAAACCCCCATGAGATTGTGCGTAGAGGCGATATCAAGCCAGGGGGTAGGTAATATGGATTGTCTGAGCCTCAGGCATCTCATTACCCATTCCAGGGCTTCTGCGTTGTCGCCGCGAAATTGCAAAGCCCGGCCCAAGTGGTAATACCAGGGCGCCAGTAAAGGGTGAGAATCGCCCAGTTGTTTGCGGGAGGCGGCCACGATCGCATGCATGGCTTCAATAACCGGAGAGAAATAGCCGCTTTCGTATACGTACTGGTAGTCGCTTAAATGTTTTTGCAACAACAGTTCTTGAAAACCGGCTTGTTGGTATAACCTGGCAGCTTCGAGCAGGTACCAGCCTATACTGTCTTCCAGCCCTTCATCTGACAACACAATAGTTCGTTCCAGATAGACTTGGGCTAGGGTTGTATCAGTTGGGGATTGCCCTTTAGTGTAAGAAAATGACGATAGAATCAGGTAAAATACTAATATATTGTATGTCAGTTGGGAAGATTTTCTCATAATAAAAGGGGAGTTTAACACAATAAATATACCGCATATTAAAAATATTCAAAAAATAATTTTCAATAATCGCACTATTATGAAAAAACGATCCGGTATTGTCGATAATTCTACCTTATTTATCGTTAATTGTTGATTGTATTCACCTGCAAGCTGCATCTTTGAATCACTAAAACCCAGCAGGGATCATAAAAACCCATGATCAGACCGAAGAACAAATGGATAGTATGGGGGATTAGCATTTTCAATGCCTTGTTGATGCTGGTTTTTTCGCTGTATTGGCTGAATTTACCGTACACCTTTGGCGACGAGGCCTTTCTGATCAAATGGTCGTCGTTGCTCAAGAAATCGTTGCTGCAAATAGACCCCAAACCGAATCCGGAAGAAGTACTGTTTGTAGACGTATCGGGTAATAAAACCGTGATTGACGGGGTAGACGAATTTGGCGACAAAAGCCCCTATAACCGCATAGTAATTACAGACAGGGAGCAGCTTTCGCAGTTTTTCAGCCTGCTCAACCGCTACCGCCACGAAGTGCGATACGTATTGTGCGATGTGTTATTCGCAGAATCTTCACCGGCAGACAGCCTCCTGCAGGTCAAGGTTGACAGCCTCGGCGATAAATTATTGGGCGTAAGCCACCTGGACAAAAGCGGGAAACATACCCGCCCCGTTATTCGGATGCCTTATGCGGTATCGACTTACAACGCTACCCAGGGATTGTTTTTAAAATACCCGCTCATGTTGGGCGATAGCCTCAAAACGCTGCCCCTGGTGATGTATGAAAAGCTGAACGGCGCGAGGTTTGAATATCAGAAAGGCTGGTTGTTTTACCAAATCAACGGCCGGCGCAGCCTGCATGCGCCGATTATCGACTTCAAGCTACGCCAGTCCGACTTTAAGGTAGGACAAACAATGGGAGAAGCCAATTTTGCCGTCTGGCCGATGGGAACCATACTGGAATCGCAGGAATTTATGGATGAAGAAAGCATGCGGGCCTTTTTTAAGGGCAAATTGATCGTCATCGGAGATTTCATCAACGATGTGCACCGCACGCCTTTTGAAAAACTACCCGGACTCGTCTTGCTGTACAATGCCTACCTGACGCTGGTATCGGGAGAAAATGCGCTGTCAGGTTGGTGGTTGACGTTTTTATTCGCAGGTTATTTGCTACTGTCTTACCGCATTTTTTTCGACCTGCAAGTCATCAAGCCGGCATGGCTGGTAAAAATATCCCGGTCGAAATTCTGGCAGGCGATAGTGAATACTGCCGATGAACTAACGATACTTACTGTCATTACTTTTTTGTCTTACTTTATTTTCCACAGGCATATCAATATTTTGATTTTGCTGATTTACCTGAAAATAGTGGAATACCTCTGGAAAAAAACGCCCGTGTATTTGCAGGCCAAAATGCCCCAAGTGTTCAAACGCAAACACAAGGTGACTTCCTAATTTAAAACATGTACCATGAGAAATGCATTGTTTTTGTTCGTATTGCTGGTAAGCTGTTTGCCGGCAACATCACAAAATTATTTTGTTGTGTCGGTAAAAGACTCCGTCATGGTTGACGGCCACTTGTTGCAGAAGAAGGATAAGATCGAATCAGACGCCAAAATTCATTTTTCGTCAAAAGAAGCCTTCGCCTACGTGATGTCGCCCGGCAAGGGGTATTATATCCTTAGTCCAAAGAAGATGAAAAGCCGGGTAGCGCGCGAGTTTGTTCTGTCGCTTAAAGAAGCCCTGCTGCCCCCCGACGACTTTTACGCCACCAGCGTGCGCACGTTTTCGGAAGAAGAAGGATTTTCTTTTCCTACCGTATATGAGATGCAGGCTTTTTTCCGGGGTAAAGTATTGTTGATCGGGGAAGCGGCATTCAAACTACCCCCGGATGCATTTGTACTGGATGAAGCCCACTATTTTTCGTTTGAGTTGGAATTGCCGGACGGCGTAATAATTAAACGCGGCCCTGTAAAAGACGGCAACCTGATCGTCAGCGACAGCCTGCGCTACATCGGCGGACACGTGCTCGACCCCGCCGTTATCAAGGCTGTCCGGTTATTGTATCGCGACCAGACCACCGGCGTTGCACAGCAAATCGGCGTTTTCCAACTGGTGTGTCCCGACCGGCAGCTTATTGCCGACGAGTTGCAGCAGTTGTACCAGTCGCAACCGAATGCAACGCCTAACTCGTTTTTGCACGACCACGCCATGCCTTATCTGCAGACTTGTTATGGGAATGCCCATCCCCTCGTCATAGCAAGTATAATCAAGGGAATGAACAATCCGTAGTTTGCGACTTCGATATGGCAAAATGATGCTTGCGTACAGCGTAACAAGAACTGGGTTGCCGGATACATACGCCGGCGCTTTGGTAACAGCGACTGAAGCTTGAAAAGGGGGGCATAGTGAGAAGTTTGCAACCTATGGAAGAAGTTTAACAACATGGGGCGCCATACCTGTTATACCATGGCCGCAGAATACCAAAGAGACTTTGAAAAAATAATCTATTAACCAGGTAACTAATCAGGAATATCTTGTATTAACAGGCAACTGTTCGATTGAATAAAATCAAATACACACCTGATTCGTATGAGAAAGCTCATTTCCCTGGTTGCATTAATGACCGCCGTGTTTTTGCACAACGCCTGCAACACCAATTCGCGATTAGACCTTAGCCAATTGACGCCCTTTGACCTCGAAGGCAAGCATATCGCCCCTTTGAAGTCGATCGTCATCAAACAAAACGACCTGGCTTTTGCTTCCAAACTCGACATCATCCGCAACGCTGAAAAAGAGTTGCGCCTCATGTACTACATTTTTAACCCCGATGAGAGCACCTCGTACCTCACCCAGGCGCTCATCAGCAAAATTGAATCCGACAACAACTTTCGCATCAAATTGCTGGTAGACTACCATTGGAACTACAAAAATCTCGACTTTTTCCGCTATCTCGAAAGCCTGCGGCCGCATGGCGTTCAGCAAATAGAAGTGCGTTTTTACAACAGGCCCACCGTCAACGTTATCAAGTTTGCCGAATTCATGACGCTCGGCTGCGACAATATGCTCCAGGCTGACAGTTCGTCGGCCAAACTGGCCTGCTCGGCAGAAAAGCAGCGTCTCCTGGCTCGCTTTGACTCCATGACCCTCGAACAGGCCGAAAATGCGATGAGCGACGCCGCCCGAACCTTCCTGGCCGGCTTATACGCCAAAAATCCCGACGGCCTGCTCTATGCCATGCAAATGGGTTACGCCCGTACGATAAAACAAATGAGTACCGGACCGGTGGCCGCCGCTTCAATTACCGACAAACAAAAGGCTCAGCTACAGCGTGTTGGGCAACTGTACTGGCAATCCCGCTTCGGCGATTCTTCCCAGAGAATTGGCGCAAAACTCCAATTGGGACTGGCCGGCCTGTTTTTTGGCAAACAACTCAACCCTTTTATCAATGCGCTGGAAACTTATCTTCCATTTACTTTGAAAGACGCTGCCGAGGCCCCCTTGCTCAGCCATGCCGATATAGACTATCTCACCGACTATTCTCACCACAAATTGATCCTGGGTGATGAAAATACCGCCCAGATCGGGGGCCGGAATGTGGAAAATTCTTACCACATGAGTCCCAATACAGTGACTGACAAATACATATTTATGGATACCGACCTCTACATGGTTCTCGATCCAATAGGCGGGAAAAAAATGGCAGCGTCTTTTGATGATATCTGGAACTTCAGGGAGATGGTAGCGTCAACTTCCGATATTGAGAGGCATGCTCCCATTGCCAAATTGTATGCTATCAAACAAGCAACGGAAGCCGCTGCTGCTTCCTGCCAGGGTAAAGACAAAGCCGAGCAGCTATTGTGCGCAGGCCAGATCGTAGCTGAATACGTCATTCGGGACAACCATTCGTTGGCCCTCGAACGTCAGTTAATGTGGAAAACGCAGGTTGAAAAAGCAGCCGACACGTACAAAAACGAATACCTGCTCCGGCAGCAAGCCTCAAAGAAGTGGAATAACCCACAGCAACTCTTCGACAGTCGCAACGGCTATGTGCAATCGGATATGGTAGATCACAGCCTGCACAGTTTTAGTTATTTCACTATGGTAAACAAACCGCTTTACTACATCGAAAACCTGCCCTTCGACCAATCGCCCGAGACACCCCCCCACATCCGCAAGCGCCGCCACGGCGCACGTTATGGCCAGGAAGCCCAGTACGGCAAACTCATTCACAAAACCTGGGCTGACGCCATCAATAACGCATGCCGCCAAAGCACAGAAAGCGGCCAACCTGTAGATGTGATCATTCACCAGGGATATTTTTCGCCACCCGCAGGATTGGTGCATTTAATGGATAAAATACTGGAAGCCAATTCTATCTGCCCAAATGTCAGGCTGAAGATTTATACCAACTCCAGCGCTTCTACCGACCTGGCGCCGGTGAACTTCCTGGGCAGAAGACAACTTTTTGCCCTGTCGCAAGTAAATAACCTCAGCAGCGACAACTTTCAGTATTTTGAATATCAAAAAGAAACGCTCGACCACGTGGTCGCCGAAAAGTACCTGCCTCCATTGGCCGGTCATTTGCAGGAAAAGGGCGGTTCGGGTTCTTCTTTTTCTTTGCATACCAAAGTGATGATCTTTGGCAATGACATCTATATAGGATCGGCCAACGCCGATGTGCGCAGCTACGAAATGGACACCAACAACGGCGTTTTTATTCGCAACGCCCCCGATCTGGTGGCCCGCTACAAACAATATCTCAAAGAGCTCGAAGACAAAGCCATCGTAAAACCAGCCAAAGAGTCATTCCTCTTCCCCGATGAAGCAGCCCTGCAAGCCAGAGAACAGGAGGATATCAATGCATTGGTGAACCGTTATGGTATGCAATCCAAAATGGAGTCGGAACAACGACGTCGCGATTTCAACCACGCTATCGAGCAGATCAATGCAGTGATGAAAGACGCTTATCTTCGCACCCTCGACATTATCAAACAGGACGCCCTCAACCCCAAATCGCCATTCGACAAAGCTTTTAAGATGATATAAAGTACTTTGGGCAATTTGAAGGCAAGTCGGGCCGTTGAGTAATTGCTTATGATTAAACGATCAATTACTCAACGGGCCCTGTTTTCGGCTTTTCTGTTATTAAATGCCGCTTTAGGTCTCAATGCCCAATTCTACCAACCTGTATTACCCCAAATGCAGGGAGATTTGCTACTCAAAAAGCTGGCTGCCGATTTCAAACCGCGCAAAGTACTCGACTATCGTAATGCCCGTGAGTTGATGTACAAGACCATCTACAACGACAATGATAGTGTGCGTTGTGTATATAGTGGCTATGCGTTGTATTTACCACCCGAAGAAGATAACCCTATTAGCGAGTTGTTGCGCTTCGGCTCTTTACAGGGTATTATCACTGAACACGTTTACCCCAGGAGCAAAGGCGCCCGCGACGGCAACGCCAAAAGCGATATGCATCACCTCGTGCCTGCCCGCATGGGCGTAAACGTAGCCCGACTCAATTATCCCTTCGGCGAGGTGGATGACAACAATGCAGAACGCTGGTTTTACCGAGAAAAATCGCTCCGCGAAATGCCTGCCAATTTTAAAGATGCTTATAGTGAAAAAGGCTATAACACTTTCGAACCCCGTGAGGATGCCAAAGGAAACGTAGCCAGGGCTGTGTTTTATTTCTATACCATATACAGACCGCAAGCAGATGCCGAAGATCCCGCCTTTTTTGAACAACAACGCGCGACCTTATGCAATTGGCACCTCCAAGATCCTGTTGACGACAAAGAATGGGCGCGTACTTTTCTAATAGCTCAATATCAGGACGGAAAACCCAATCCTTTTGTACTCGACTGCACGCTGGCCGCCCGATCCTATTGTTCGGATAACACGGATACTTGCCACCCCGCTGTAGATAACAATCACAAATGGTAGTGAGCTTAGCCACTTGACCTTTTATCGAAAATTCCGTTACTTTGTATCCAATTAGCATTAAGCGCCTATCTATTTTCTATCTCCCTCTTATTTTGCCTTTGTAGCATTTTTTTATTTAACAAAATGATTATGAATAAAGTGCATCGCATTTTCGGGTGCCTGCTTTGTGCAAGCCTGGCTTATACCCCTGTGTTTTCCCAACTATTCGAACCGGTTTTACCCAACCAACAAGGCCCTGCTTTGCTCCAACAACTGGTTGCTCAATTCAAACCCGACAACGTATTGAATTACGATGATGCCCGCGACGCCATGTATTTGAATATTTGGAAAGACAATGATAGTATACGGTGCGTCTATACCAGTCATGCTTTGTATTTGCCGCCCGATGAAGATAATCCCGTCTTTTACCTCTTGCAATTTGGTTCCTTAAACGGCATTATTTGCGAGCATACATACCCTAGAAGCAAAGGTGCCGAAACAGGCAATGCCCTCAGTGATATGCACCACCTCGTACCCGCTCGACTTGGCGCTAACCTCGCCCGTAATAATTTCCCCTTTACGGAAATACCCGACCAACAGACTAGCCTGTGGCTATTCCGCACGCAAAGCAGTTCAACCATTCCAACTTCCAACATAGATTTATATAGTGAGCAACGCATCGGGCAATTTGAACCACGCGAAGACCATAAAGGCAATGTAGCCCGCGCTATGTTTTACTTTTATACCATGTATCGCGCTGAGGCTGATGCCGCTGACCCCGACTTCTTCTGGCAACAGCGCCCTACGCTTTGTCAATGGCACCTCCTCGACCCGGTAGATGAAAATGAATGGGAACGAACCCACCTCATCGCCAATTACCAGGATGGAAAGCGAAATCCCTTTGTGCTCGACTGTACGCTGGCCGCACGCGCTTATTGCAACGATGTAACCCCGCCCTGTATCCCTACCGGTAATTCATATGCATCTACTGACAACTACGATTTCAGCATCTTTCCCAATCCTTCGCCTGGCGCTGCAACCTTAACCATATCCCTCCTGGAGAGCCGATATGTTGCGGCCACTCTTTATGACGCCCAAGGCAGGGCATTCGCTATTGCCGTTGATGAAATGCTCCCCCCCGGCGAGCACAATTTTGATTTTCAGTTTTCAGAAACAGCAAAAGGCCAGGTTGTTTTCTGTCAATTGCGCATCAGCAGTAATAGTGGGTCTTTTTCAGTGTGGAAAAAAATAGTCTTGTACTAAATAATTGGCAAGCATAACACCGCCAATGGGTAGTGGCGTTATGCTTGCGTTGTAGGGTAGGTTATATTACGATTGCGAAATCGTCACCTTGGCATTAGTCTTCGGGTCGCCGATTTCAAAGATCGTGCTTTTTGCATCGTTCGGGTCGGGTTTGGGAATGATCAGGGCGAATATCTGGAAGTCACCGTTGCCGCCTCCGTAATTAAAATTCACATTTTTGTTGATCACCGTAGCCCTGTTGTTGGCGTCTCTGGTTACGTCAACTATGCCCAATAAATTATTGTTCACATCGTACATGTGTATCCATACTTTGTCTTCGAGCATGCTTACGCCATTCGAGTCGGGTTCAATACTTAAGTTTGCCGTACTATTGTTGGGCGCGTTGCCATAGAAATAGCCATCTTTAATACTGGCTTTAAGTATGGCGCCCTGGTTGAGCATCGAATCTTCATTAAAAGAAGTCAGCGGGCCCGTATAACCCAAAATATTATTTGTAGAGGTGTTAGGCAATATCGAAATGGCTACATTGGCCGCATTCGTACCTGAAAAATCCGAGCCGGTGCCGTCGCCGGCGCCCACAATATATTCAATTGAGATAGGGCTATTGCTGATTACCCGGTTAAATTGGGGCACCAGAAAAGTTATAAATTGAATATAACCGCTCTTTGAAAACTGGGCGCCAACACCTGTTTGGAAGCCTGATAAATGCCCCCAGCCCCATAAGGAATCATCACTATTGCGACATTCATAGTATACCAGCACATTCGATAAAATAGTGGATACCTGTAATGAGACATTGACAGGAATCCTTGTTACACTAACGGGCACCTTGGTTACGGCGGCAGAAGCAACTGAAATCATAGTCATAACTGAGAAGTTTTATTGTGATATAAATAAATTGCTTGGAATACTGATCGTATACAACGAAATAGGCATTCGGGAAGAAAGCCGAAAAACAGAAAATTGGAAAGCGGCGTATCTTTTTTTATTAGGAGGAAAACCAAAATCATGGCTAAAAGTAGGGTGTTTGATTTATAAAAATACATTTACTTAGGTTAATTATAAAAAAATTGTAACTGTTTAGCGATTGGGTTTAGCCTTAGGGTTTAGCGATTGAGTTTAGCTAAACTGCGCATGCACTAAACTGCGCAATCAAGAGTCAAGTTGCCAGATATTTCCCTTTTGGGTAAAATTCCTGACTTTTCTCTGCTATTTTTACCGCCGTTTTGGAAGGAAGTACAAAACAGCATAGCAATGAACACCACGAATAAATATATATGCATCCACGGCCACTTTTACCAGCCACCCCGCGAAAATGCCTGGCTGGAGGTGGTAGAAAAGCAGGATTCTGCGGCGCCTTTCCACGATTGGAACGAGCGCATCAACTTTGAATGTTACGCGCCCAATACGGCTGCCCGCATTCTCAACGAGGAAAAGCAGATCGTCAAGATCGTCAACAACTATACTCGCATCAGCTTCAACTTCGGGCCCACGCTGCTGTCGTGGCTCGAAACCGCCGACCCCGCCACCTACCAGGCCATCCTCGATGCCGACAAGATCAGCCAGGCCCGCTTTGGCGGCCACGGCTCGGCGATGGCCCAGGTGCACAGCCACCTCATCCTGCCGCTGGCCAACCCGCGCGACCTCGAAACGCAGGTCGTCTGGGGTATCCGCGATTTCGAATTCCGCTTCGGCCGCAAACCCGAAGGCATGTGGCTCTCCGAAGCCGCCGTTGACACGGCTACGCTCGAAGTGCTGGCTGCCCAGGGCATCGCGTTTACCGTGTTGGCGCCGCGCCAGGCAAAAGCGCTGCGCAAAATCGGCGAGACGCAGTGGAAAGAACTGCCCGGCGGCGGCATCGATACGCGGGAGCCTTATTTGTGCAAACTACCGTCCGGACGCAGTATCGCCCTGTATTTCTACCACGGCGGCGTGGCCCAGGGAGTGGCCTTTGAGGGTTTGCTCAACAACGGCAAAGGTTTTGCCTTCCGCCTCCTGGATGCCTTCGAAGACGACGACGCGCCCCAACTGGTGCACATCGCTACCGACGGCGAAAGCTACGGCCACCACCATCGCTACGGCGAAATGGCCCTGGCCGACGGCCTCAATTATATCGAAGAACGCGGACTGGCCACTATTACCAATTACGCCCAGTACCTGGCCAAATTTCCACCCAAATTCGAGGTGCAGATCCACGAAAATAGCTCCTGGAGTTGCGTGCACGGCGTGGAGCGCTGGCGAAGCGATTGCGGCTGCAATTCGGGAGGCCGCCCGGGCTGGAACCAGGCCTGGCGCAAACCCCTGCGCGATACGCTCAACTGGCTGCGCGACGAACTCCTCCCGATCTACGAACGCGAAGCCGGCCGCCTGCTCAAGGATGTGTGGAAAGCCCGCAACGATTATATCAGTGTGTTGCTGCAACGCAATGAGGAGAGCCTCGAGCGCTTCCTGGCCAAACATACCCGCCGCAAACTGAGCCCACAGGAGGTCCCCAACCTGATACGCCTCATGGAGATGCAGCGCCAGGCCATGCTCATGTTTACCAGTTGCGGCTGGTTTTTTGACGAGGTTTCCGGCATCGAAACCAACCAGATCCTCCAATACGCTAACAGGGCTATCCACTACGCCCACCAGATTACACAGGTCGACCTGCACGACGAATTCGTGCGGCGGCTGGAAACCATACCCAGCAACGAATATCCTAATGCCGCCGCCGGCTATATCAAACACGTCATTCCCGCTCGTGTCAACCTGGAGCGCGTAGGCATGCACTATGCCGCCTCTTCTATTTTTGAAGAATACCCCGAGCGGCTCGAGTTTTTCAACTACATCGCCGAAAGCGAAGTCTTCGAGCGCCTCGAAGCCGGCAGCCACCGCCTCGCACTGGGGCGAACAACCGTGCACTCCAAGATCACGTTGTCGCAAAAACAATTCAGCTTTGCCGTGCTTTACCTCGGCCAACACCACATCATTGGCAACATCTCGCTCGACATGGATCGCGGGGCGTTTGATGACATGAGCCGGCAAATTACCGCAGCCTTCCGCCTCTCCGACCTGGCCCAGGTGATCGGCCTGATGCAGCAGTATTTCGGCCCCGATAAATACACTATTCAGCACCTCTTCCAGGATGAAAAACGGAAGATTCTACGCCTCATTACCAATAAAAGTCTGGGACACGTCGAGCAAGCCTTTCGCGATATCTACAACGACAATTACCAGCTCATGGAGAGCATCGCCGATAACGACATCCCCGTGCCCGACGCATACCTGAACGCCGTGCAATTTGTTGTCAATCACGATTTACACCAGTATTTCGAAAACGGAGCGCTGCATATCCGCGAATTGCGGCGATTGGTAAGTGAATACAAGCGGTGGCAGGTGAAATTGAGCGATAAATCCTCACTGCTGCTTTCTGCCGGCGAACGCATTTTTAAAGAAATCAAATCCCTCGAAAACGAAGGATTGAGCCTGGTACAACTGAATAATCTGAATACCGTCATGGAGATGCTCAAGCAATTGGGACTGACCCTCGATTTCTGGAAAAGCCAGAATTTGTATTTTTCTTTATTAAAAAGTTTCAAAAGCGGCGAACGCAAATTTCCCGACAGCGAATGGGAGGCCGCTTTTTACCGCCTGGGCGAGTTATTGAGTGTGTATACGGGATAAGTTTATTAAAATAAAACGCATCAATATGGCTATGCAGCAACCATCTAATGGATTCTCAGGCTATGTACAGCAACTAACTATTTTGCATGCCTCGCTTGTCATGGGCGTAGCGCTGATGGGGATAGTCATGTATTTTGTCGCCGGCCCGGCTACCGGGGATAACGATACTTCTTCTTCTTTTTTCAACTGGCTAGCCCCGGCAGTAGCCATTGGAGGGCTTCTCGCCAGTTCGTTTTTGTTCAGGATGCAAGTGCAAAACGCACAAACAAAGGACAGCCTGACTGACAAGCTTGCCGGCTACCGCGCGGCCTCTATTACCCGCTATGCGGTGATCGAAGGCCCAGCTATTTTGTGCTTCGTGGCCTATTTGCTGGAAGCGCAAATGCACTATCTCTACCTCGGCGGCCTTCTGTTGATCGTCCTCTTTTTGTACCGCCCCAGCAAGGACCGCATTATCAACGACCTGGCCCTGAATGCCCAGGAACAGGCCGAATTGGTAGGGTGAACGTTTACCGTTCACCGGCCGAATTGGTAGGGTGAACGTTTACCGTTCACCGACGTAGGGCGAACGGTAAAGGGGCAGCGCTGCCGCAGCCGTCGCCCATCCCGCGTCTTTCGCATGCAAGCGAAGCCGGTGATATATTCCTTCGTATAATTGCGGCGACCGGGCTAAGCGGGCAATACCCTCGCTCAATGCAGGCGCCGAAGGCGCTATCCACACCGCCTCATCCGGGCCGAGCTGCTCTGACAGGCCGCCTACCTTAGTGACTACCATCGGAATGGCAGCCCTGATGCCCAGGGTGAGGATACCCGACTGGGTCGCCTCCGTATAAGGCAATACCAGGATATCATGCGACAGCAGCAATTGCGCTATCTCAGCTTCGCTGAGCCTGCGGTTGATGCGGTGTACGCCCGGGGGTGGGGCGGGTTCGGCATAATGTGACAGGCCCGCTACAGTGACACCTCCGATGATGCCGGCCGGTAGGTTTTGCAATGCTTCGTAGAGTAGTTCCAGTCCTTTGTAGGGGCCTATGCGGCCCAGCATAAGCAACCGGGGTAGGGGAGCGTGTACCCGGTCGGGCGGGGCCTCCAGCCCCGGCAAGGGCAGGAGGCCGTGGGGAATAACGGAGCTGCGGCCTCGCAGCGACAGCCGCTGGACCGCCAATGCACGGGCATATTCAGTCAAAAAAATAATCTCATCGGCAACCCGCATGCTGCGGTCCTGCCACCACTGGTCGAATTGCTGCCGGCGCTCGCCGGCGTGCAACTCGCTGTCGTGCACGGTGAGTAGGGTCTTTACACCGTGCAGGCGGCACCAAAGCATTATTGGCAGATTCCAGTGGTGGAATACGGGGAAATACGCAACTTTGCAGGAACGGCGAAAATCGCGGCGCAGGCGTAGCAGCAAACGCGGCAATACCCATAGCGATTGCCAGGCGAATTCAAAGGTGTTGCGGTAGGAAGTTACGGGTTTACTATGCGGCAAAGGGCCGCCTTCGGCGAAAGCAGAAGCATACACGCGCACCGGTAGCGGAAAAAACGCCAGCATTTGCCGCGTATAGGGCAGGCAACCCCGGCGGGTGAGCGCAAAAACCAAAACGGGCTTAGCAGCCTTTTCCATAAACCAAAGTTATACAATCTCGCATTGTGAAGAAGATATTAATTGTAGCAGGCACGCGCCCCGAGATTATCAAACTGGCGCCGGTAGCTCACGCGCTGGGCAAGGTGGCCAAGCTTTGTCTGGTCCATACCGGGCAGCACCGGGAGATGGGCGCCGCCGCCTGGCAGTGGTTCGACCTGCAACCCCACTACGATCTCAATGTGATGGAGGAAGACCAGCCTCTGTCAGTTTTGCTGGGACGGCTATTGCAAGCCCTTCATCCCGTTATAGCTGCTGAAAAACCCGACTTTGTCATCGTACAGGGCGATACGGCCAGCGCCCTGGCGGGGGCCCTGGCGGCCTTTTATCAGCATATCCCCGTAGCGCACGTGGAGGCCGGCCTGCGCACCTTCGACCCCTCACAGCCCTTTCCCGAAGAAATGCAGCGCGTAGTGATCAGCCGCCTGGCGAGCCTTCATTTTGCGCCCACGGCACAGGCCCGCGATTTTTTGTTGGCGGAAGGTATTCCCGAAGAACAAGTTATCCTGGCCGGCAATACGGTGGTGGATAGCCTGAAATGGCTATTGGAAAGCGGCAAAGGCCGGCTGCCGGCGCCGGCACAGGAAGCCCTGGCACAGGGCCGGCGATTGGTGGCCGTGACCGCCCACCGCCGCGAAAACCAGGGCGAAAGGTTGTCAGCACTGTGCGAGGCATTGAAATCATTGGCCGCCCGCCAGGATGCGGAGATTATCTTTGCCGTGCACCCCAGTCCCGGCGTGCGCCACACGGTGTTCGCGCAATTGGAGAACCAGCCTGGCATACGACTATTGGAGCCCATACCCTATCCCGATTTTATCCACCTGTTACATGCCTGCCATTTTATTATCACCGACAGCGGCGGCATACAGGAAGAAGCCAGCATGTTACACAAGCCGGTGATCCTGCTTCGCGAGGTCACCGAGCGCCCCGAAGCCGAACAAGCCGGCGTGGTGAAACGCGTATCGCCCCAAACCCTGCTCGAAGAGGCCAATCGCTTGCTGGAT
>JAEUUQ010000128.1 GCA_016787505.1 Saprospiraceae bacterium
CAACTGGACGGGCCCCGTGGGCTTTATCCACCAGGTAGTACTCGAAAACTACCTCAAGAACCACCCCGAACCCGAAGAAGTGGAATACTACCTCTGCGGGCCGCCGCTCATGCTCTCGGCCGTCATGAAGATGCTCGACGACCTGGGCGTGCCTCCGGGTAATATTGCGTTTGATGATTTTGGTAGCTAAAAAATAAAAAGAAAGGCCCATGCACTTGCGCATGGGCCTTTCTTTTTACTTTTTCCAACCCTCAAAATTAGTATACTCACCGGGATCGTATAATCCGCTTCGGCCCATGTTAAGTTTCAAATATCCTTTAGAGACATCGATATAGACAGTAGCACTACGGGAAGTATAATAATTGGAGTCAATGGCTTTAAATTCGTATTTCCCGGTTTCTGAAGGCTCGAATACGAAGGTATCCCACCAAATATCCCCGCCCTGGCTTTTTAAGCTAAACTGGACGTGGTTTTCGTCGATCTGGTAAACGACTACCGTGTCGGCACTCACGTTTACGGTGTTCAGTACCCACTCGTTGTGCAAACCTTGAATTGAATCCCAGTGGTAAATGCTTTGGTTTTCGACATGGGTGGAAGGGCCTACGTATTCGCCCAGTATATCCACTAGCATAGGTTTGTAATCTTCTTTTTTACAAGCGGAGAAAAAAAGCGAAACCAGCGCTAGTAGGCAGATGAGATGAATGAAAGATTTCATGGTGGATGGGTTGTTGTGCTTGGTAAGTTATTGCTTCCAGCCTTCAAATTCGATAAGATCAACAAACTTGTCGTCCCCAATACGTAGGTTATAGTTGTTTCTGTGGAATTTGATATGCTTATCTGTAGCATTGATATTGATAGTAATGCTATCCTGGAATTCAAATGTTTCGTCTATATAATGGTATTCGTATTCTCTTGTTCCTGAAGGCGTAAATTCAAAAGAGAGCTCAGGTAAATCGGGGTCATTATTACTAAATTTGACCAATATATTTCCGTTGGTATTTTGTGAAACGACTAACTGCTTTTGATTAATAATAGTAGTATCACTAATTGCTTCAAAATGAAAACCGTATATTGTATCCTCAACTTCAATAAAATTATTGTTGACTGAATACAAAGTGCCTGTGTATTCGCCTATAATTTCTGGTTCAGAATCAGGAACGTATTCTTCATTTTTTTTACAAGAATAAAACAAAAGCACAGTAGCGGCCAGCAGGCCAAATAATTTGATGTAGGATGTCATGGTTGGTTGGTTTTTTCTTATTTATACCCAACCGAGGCATTCGTTACACCTTGTCAATTAAAAATGAAGAATTAAAAATGAATAATGTATTTCGTCATTCGTAATTCGTCATTCGTCATTACCTCAGGTGGTACTCCTTCCGCAACTCCTGCTCATTTAAAACCTTCACTTTGCCGGTTTTGAGGTCGTAGAGCATCGGCGCCAATTGCACTTCGCCGGAGGCTATTTTATCGGCGAGTATAGGGTGGTCGTGGCGCAGTTGATCTACGCCGTGCAGCACATTGGCGGCGATACAGGCGGGCAGGTTTTTACCTACTTGGGCTACCACGGTTTGTTCTTCGGCTTCGTGGGCGATCGTCTCCACCAGGTCGGCGATATGGCCGGGGGCTTCGCCGCCTTCTACGAAGGCTTTGACGGCGCCGCATTCGGTGTGGCCTACCACGGCGATCAGCCTGGCGCCGAGGTGTTCTACGGCGTATTCCACGCTGCCCAGCTCGATATCGCTGAGCAGGTTGCCGGCGGTGCGGATGGTGAAGAGGTCGCCGATGCCTTCGTCGAAGAGGATTTCGGGTGATACGCGGCTATCGGAGCAGGTGATGACCACGGCAAAGGGGTGTTGCCCCGAGGCGGTTTCTTTTACCCGCGCTGCCGTCTGGTGGGGGTGCCACAGATCACCGCTCACAAAGCGGGCGTTGCCGTCGAGCAGTCGCTGCAGCGGGTCCTGGTTGTCGAGGGTAGCGTGATCGGGGCGCTGACAAGCCGCCAGAAACAGGGCTATTGCCCCTATTGTGAAGATGCGAAACGGTTTCATATTTATGGTTATAATGAAGAGACGCAAAATTTTGCGTCTTTACGTTGATTGTATTTCTTCTAAAATGGCATGCGCGCGGTCGACGGCAGGGGAGATGTGCGGCAATACGTTTTCGCTGCCGACCATATCTATAAGCCCCGATTTGTCGAGTTCTTCGCGTACGTGGGGTTGCACGCCCGACAGTACGATCTTGATTTTGGCGTGTTGCATGCGTTTGATGAATTCGCGCAAGCTGTTGATGCCCGAGGCGTCTACTAGTGATACTTTGCGCATGCGCAAAATGAGCACCTTGGGGTTGCGCTCTACTACGCCCATCGTCTCTTTAAACTTGTGCGCCATGCCGAAAAACAGGGCGCCGTTGATCTCGAATACCTCGATGCCTTTGGCGAGTTTGTATTTGGTAATGGCAAACGGGTCGTCCGATTCTTTGCCATTTACCTGCGGGCCGGTTATTTGTTCGATACCGCTCACTTTGGACATATTATACATAAACAGGAATACCGACATCATGATGCCCACTTCGATGGCGATGGTGAGGTCGAATACGACGGTGAGGAAAAAGGTGGTAAGCAATACCGCTACGTCGGAGCGACTGCCTTTTAACAGCGCCTTGAAGGTGTGCCATTCGCTCATGTTGTAGGCGACTACGACCAGTATGCCCGCCAGACAAGACAGTGGAATGAGTTTGGCCCATTGCCCGGCAAACAACATGATGAGCAGCAACACAACGGCGTGGGTCATGCCCGATATGGGACTGCGCCCGCCGTTTTTGATGTTGGTGGCGGTACGTGCGATGGCGCCGGTGGCCGGGATGCCGCCGAATATCGACGAAGCCATATTGCCGACGCCCTGCGCCACGAGTTCCATATTGGAGCGGTGGCTGCTGCCGGTCATGGCGTCGGCTACCACAGCCGACAACAGGCTTTCGATGGCGCCGAGCAGGGCGATGGTGAGGGCTGGTTTGAGCAGGTTTTGCAGGGTGTCAAAATCCAGCGCGGGTATCGACGGCGCCGGGATGGTATTGGGGATGTCGCCAAAACGCGAGACAATGGTATCTACGGGCAGATTGAACAACTGCACAGCCAGCGTGCTCAGTATGATGGCAAATAGCGATCCCGGGATTTTGGTTTTGAAGTGGGTAAATAACAGCGATAAGGCGATGGTGCCCACGGCAATGGCCACCGCCCAGGGATTTATAGAATCAAAATGAGAAAAATAAGCCCACCACTTTTCGTGAAAATGGGTGGGCACGCTGTCCATTTTTAAACCAAAAAAATCTTTAATCTGCGAAGAGAAAATGATAAGCGCAATACCGCTGGTAAAACCCACGATGACGGAATGCGAGATATATTTGATCACGCTGCCAAACCTGGCAAACCCCATGATAATGAGGATGATGCCCGCCATAAAAGTGGAGATAATCAGCCCGTCGAGGCCGTATTGCTGCACGATGCCGTATACGATGGGCACAAAGGCCCCTGTCGGCCCTCCGATCTGCACCCGGCTGCCGCCTAATACCGAGATCAAAAAACCTGCAATAACGGCGGTCACCAGGCCCTTGTCGGGCGTAACACCCGAGGCGATGGCAAAAGCGATGGCAAGCGGCAAAGCTACTATGCCTACGATGGTGCCGGCTGTAAGGTCGGCCTGCAGTTGTTTCCAGCTATATCCTTCTTTCAGGACGGAAACCAGTTTCGGTGTAAACATCTTTGTTGAATGTTTAGTAGGGTTTAGTAGGGTTTAGTAGGGTTTAGTAGGGTTTAGTAGGGTTTAGTAGGGTTTAGTAGGGTTTAGTAGGGTTTAGTAGAGGTAACAAAACTAAACCCTACTAAACTGCGAATGCACTAAACCCTACTAAACTCTCTTAGTATTATTCCTGGACTGAAACACGGCCACGTAGACCAGCCATCCCAACAGCGTCAACGCAGTGGCTGCCAGCAAAGGCAGGCGTACGTCGATAGCGTTGATATAGCCGGCGATCAGCGGGGGGATGATTTGTCCCAGCGATTGCATCGACTGGTTAATGCCCAGAATTTCGCCTTGCCGCTCGCTGCCTGCCTGCATCGAGATCACCGACGTCATATTCGGCGAGGTGATGCCCTGGAAGGTAGCGATAAGGGGGTTGATCAGGTAAAACCAGACGGCCTTGTCGGGTACCAAAAGAAGCCCCAGCGCGAGGCTCATTCCGAGAATGCTCACGTTGAGCAATTGCGCAGAATGAAAGCGGCGCGCGAGTAATCTCACGGTCAAGCCTTGGGTGATAGCCAGCCAGATGCCTATCCAGGCATAGAGTTGGCCGATTTTGAGCTCGGTAAACTGAAACTTTTGGATCAGGTATACCGAAAAAAATTGGGTGAAGAAAGAGAATCCTAACGAAAGCAACAATACAACGCTAAAGATGACTCTAAGGTTGGGTATGGAAAAAGATTTTGCCACGTTTCTGAAACCGGTGAGAAGGCTCATGCGCGATTCGCGGCGTTGGCGGAGGGTTTCGCCAAATTTGAAATACACAAACGCGATATTGAGCAAGGTGAGCCCTGCCGTAAACCAGAAGGGCGTGGCGTGGTCAAACCAGGGCAATACGGCGTCGTCGGCCAACACACCTCCCAGAAAAGGCCCCAGGATGAAACCCAGCCCGAAGGCCATGCCCACCAGTCCGAAGTTTTTGGTGCGCGACTTATCGTCGCTTACGTCGGCAATAGAGGACAGGATCACCGATATATTGCCGCCGGTAAAGCCGGGCAGCATGCGGCTCAGGTACAGGAGCCATATATTTTGGTTGTAAATGGCGGTGGCAAACAGCAGGTAACCCACCATGGTGCCAAACAAAGAGATCACCAGTACCGGCTTGCGCCCATAGCGGTCGGAAAGCGAGCCCAGCAGAGGAGCGCCGAAAAATTGCATAAACGGATAGGCTGCTACCAGCAGTCCGTACAGTATCGAACGGCGCGCTTCGCTTACCGAAGGGTCGAAAAAAGAAGTAGACGTATCAAAAAACAAAACCGGAATGACGGGGATAATAATCCCGATGCCGAGCATGTCGATGAAGACGGTCAGAAAAATGGGCAACATTCTGGAATTATTGCCCGGCATGGCAGGAGGCGTCATGGTAAAAGCGTATTTTTGATTATCCGACGCAAAGGTAGTGTAAAGAACCTTCGCGCCCTTTGCGTTAAAAAAATATTTATCATGAAATGGTCACTCCGCATAGCCCGCTTCGCCGGCATCGATGTTTTTGTTCACTGGACATTCGTATTGCTCATCACCTGGATTTTGCTCACCAACCTTGGCGCCGGACGCAGCCTGGATGAAAGCCTGTGGAGTATCTGGTTTGTGCTGTCGCTTTTTGTGTGTGTGGTTTTGCACGAATTCGGCCACGCCCTCACCGGCAGGCGCTACGGCGTGAAAACCAAAAATATCGTATTGCTGCCCATCGGCGGAGTAGCCAATATGGAGAAGATGCCCGAAAAACCCATCCAGGAGTTGTGGGTGGCGCTGGCCGGGCCCGCTGTTAACGTGGTCATCGCGGCGATCATCGGCACGATATTGTATGCGCAGGGCAAAATGCAACTGCCCGCCGACCCCAGCGGCGCCATTAATACCGGCAATTTTATGTTCAACCTCTTTGTGGTCAATTTGTGGCTGGTGATTTTTAATATGATCCCCGCCTTTCCCATGGACGGCGGCCGCGTGCTGCGAGCCCTACTGGCCATGCGCTACGACAAAGTGAAGGCCACGAATATTGCTGCCAAGCTAGGGCAGGTTTTGGGCATTGGCTTCATTGGATTGGGCCTGTTTTACAACGTCTGGCTGGTTTTTATTGGCATTTTTATTTTCCTCGGCGCGGGCAATGAGGCCAGCTACGAATCCACCCAGGCCCTGTTGTCGCGCTACCGCGTAGCCGACGTGCTGATGCGGCAGTTTACTACCCTGCACGTCTGGGATCGCCTCGACAAAGCCGTGGCACTATTGCTCAACGGCCAGGAGAAGGAATTTTTGGTAGAAGATGACAACCGCATCGTGGGCGTGCTCACCCGCGAGGATATTATCAGGGGGTTGCAGCAATCAAATACAGATATCACGGTGGGCCGTATTGCAAAAACGGAGCTCGTCCAGCTCAGCCTTGATATGAGCCTCAAAGACGCTTTCGAGCAGATGGCCAAAGCCGGCATCGCCATCAGCCCCGTCTACGAAAACGAGGAACTGGTGGGCGTCGTCAACCAGGAAAATATTATGGAATTGCTGATGGTGCAGGAGGCGATGGCGGCAAGTCGGTAAGGGCCGTTTTGTGTTGTAAGTTGTAGGTTGTAGGTTTTTTTAACTTAACCTACCTACAACTTACAACCTACAACCTACAACCCTACAACCTACAACCCTACTTCCCCCTGGCAAACAAATATAACATCCGCTCCGGGTGGCCTTCCATCAGGCCGGAAATTTCAGCCACCATCGAATCGGGGGTGACCATTGAATAGGTGATTTTGGTAGGAAAATCGTGTTGCGGATTTTCAAAAACAAGTATGTTATTTTTGTTTGAGGTCAATTTGAACAAGGTGGGTTTATCCTCGTTTTGGCCATAAACAATAGGAATGTAAAAAATATCCTCTCCCCTTTTTACCAGCGAAATATGCTCGCTGACCACAGTATCCTGTTCGCTCAAATAGCCGCTTTCGCCGCTGAGCAGGGTATCAGCAGCCAAACGCCAGTTTTCGAAGATAACGCCCTCTTTCGAGTTGAATTTCCAGGAGCCGACCAGCCATTCCATAGTTTTTAGAGGGCTTTCCTGCGGCGCGTCGGGGCTTTGGCAGGAGCTTAGGGCCAATGCTGATAACAGCGCCGGCAATAGGGTGTAAAGCTTTATTCTGAAAATAAGATTACACATAGTTCATTTTTTGAACTGATAACCGACAACTCACAACCGACAACAACCTACCTCTTCACCACCTTCACCCCCGCCTGCCTTGTCCCGCTTTGCAGGCTCAGCCAATAGCAACCTGCGGGTAGCTCGCCGGTGTCGATGCGGTGTATTTGCTCGCCGGGGGTAATGCCAAGTTCGGTAGTATACACCAGTCGGCCCAGGGCGTCGTGGAGCATACATTGGGCTGTACCTGCTTCAGGCGCCGAAAAACGCAGCGATATCTCGCCGCCGGTCGGGTTGGGGTAGACCGTCAGCGGCATTTGCCCGGCGGGATTGTCTATGCCCGATACCTGGTTGACAGTGATTTGCACGGTGGCCGAGATGCTTTGAGCGCCGTCGTTGTCGTTGGCGCGGGCTTCGATGTTGAATACGCCGTAGGAAGGCACGTTGTAGTTCCACTCGTAGGGCGCTTCGCTGTCCGTGCCGACTTCTACACCGTTGACCCAGAAGGCCACGCCGGTGACCTCGCCGTCGGGGTCGGCGGCGGCGGCTTGCAGTGTCAGGACGGGCAGTTCCGATACTTCGAATACGGCGCCGTCGAGCGGGTTGGTCACCGCTACCTCGGGCGCTATGTTGGGCACAGTTGCGCCGCCGAGTTCGATATTGTCGACAAACAGTCGGTTGCCGTAGCCGCCGATGTTTTCGAATTCGATGGTAATAATTTCACCCACAAAATCCGACAAGTCGACCTGCTCCTGCCGCCACTGCTCGCAGCCGGAGGGACTAAAAGCCGAGCTGACGGGCGTGGGCACGGTGGCCAGGTCCATGTTGGACTTGTTGTATAGGGCTTTGTGCGAGCCGTCGCAGCGCCGCACGTTGACGCGCAGGCCGTCGTAGTTGTTGCCATCGTAGGGCGCGTAGGCCACGTCAAATAGCAATTGAGCGGTTTCCATCTCCCGCAGGTCGAAGGTGGTGCGGAAATAATCGCGGGTAAAGCTTGTATTTGTATTAAAATTGTCGATCATAAAACTGCCGCCTTCGCAGTTGCCTTCGTCGCTGAGGGCCCAGGCGGCCCCGTCGCCGTCGGGGTTGTCGACGGTCCAGGGTGTGGGAGTGGCGCTGAAGGTTTCTTCGTAGGGGAGTATGGGTTCTGCTACGACAACCTCAAAGGTAGCCGTATCGGCGCCGATAGGGTTTTGAGTGATAAGCGTGGCGGTATAGGCGCCCGGATTGGCGTAGATTACTGCCGGGTTGGCCTCGACAGCCGATTCAGGTTGTCCGCCGGGGAATAGCCATTGGTAACTGGTCACGCCGTGCCGGCTGTCGTCGCGGAACTGGACGGCGCCCTCGGGGCAAAAAACGCCCTGCGGATATAGTGCAGCAGCTATCGGAGCTTCTGCAAAAGCTTTTACTTCAAAAGGAAAATAGCCTTCGGGGGCCACAATGGGGCGGCGTTGCACCTTGCCCGATACGGCCGTGGCTTCGATGTAATAATGAACCGTGGTACCGGCAGCTTGAGCAGGAATAGCGGCGATATAGCTATCTGCTTCA
>JAEUUQ010000419.1 GCA_016787505.1 Saprospiraceae bacterium
CGTTGATATACCGCACGCCGGTTTTTGAATTGAGCAAAAATTCTGCCGGGACAGGGCATAAAAGACCGTATCGGAGTAATTAGCGCGAATGCATTTGAGCGTTTGATTGGCGATACGAGTTTACTTGGCTATTTTTGTGCCCGCTGGTCAAGCCGCGAAAGCTGCGGATTGGGCAGCAGAAGGTCCCACAAACTATTTACCATAAACTTCTACGATGAAGAAATTTTTCATTCTCCTGTTGTTGTTGGGCGCCTGGCAAATGCAGGCGCAAACGCCTGACGTAATTATATACAATGGCCGGGCGGCTCGCGATGCTGCAAAAGCCCGCATGATGTGCAATTCTGCCGGCACTTTCGAATTCGGGCAGCATTTCGGACAAAGCAACGATGTGACGCCGGATACGCTGTACCTTTGTTTTGGCGACTCTATAAGGCTGGAACACAATGGCGATATGGACCTGAGCGGCGACCCCGTGCCCGCCACGCCGGCCGGGGTGGGCTACGCTTTTTACGAGTGCCCGCCAACAGTAACCGGGCCCTCCCTGGGCGATATCATCGCTGACCCTTGTGTAGCCAACAACCCGCCACCGGCAGGAGGTATTTACGTATTTACCCGCAATGGCACCAACGGCGACGCTACATTCTTCAACGGTGGGGTATTGCAAAATTTCTTCAATGGCGGCGCGCCCATATTGCTGTGGTTTGCCCCTATTACCTACGACCGCCTCAATTTCCCCAACGCCGAATTTGAGGGCAACCCCGCCGGCCCCTGCGTCAATGTGAATACTGCCGAGCAGTTTGCCGTGGTATACCTCAATGCCATTACAGCTAGCAATATCAATCCCAATACCGGCGCCACGGGATGTCTGGGTTCTTTCACCGTGCAGGGCGGTCTGCCTGAGTTTAATGCCAATTCGTTTTACTCGGTAGACATCTCATTTGCCAGCGATCCTACTATCAAAGGCACCTTGATGACCGGTTCGCCGAGCCATGGCGAAACGCTCGATTTTTATGTGCCCCGTCCCGGCAACTACATCATCACCATAGAAGACGGCAAAAGTTGTGGCGCTTCGTTTAACATAAACATGAGTGCCTGCCAGGCCGTATCGTTCCAGTTACCATTGGAAAATGCACTTCCCGGCGATAATGTCTGCATAGATGTGCTGGTTGAAGATTTTGTCAACGTGGGGTCCATTCAATGGTCGATTTCCTGGGATTCTACGATTCTCGATTATACGGGCGTACAAACTTTTAATGCCAATATGCCCGACCTAAGCCCAAGCGTTTTTGCATTGCCATACGGTCCTAATAGCGGTACCCTTACGATGTCGTGGATTGATGCCAGTTTTACCGGGGTTACTTTACTCGACGGAGCTTCGCTCTTCCAGATATGCTTTGATGTGATCGGCACTCTCGGCGAATGCAGCGATGTCAATATTGTCAACTCGCCCACACCCATTGAGATAGGCGACCCCAGTACTCCCGAGCCTGTTCCTTTTGGCGTGATTATCAGAAACGGCAAGATCAATATTTCTGACCTGCCCTTATTTTTAGTGATCGAACAGGATAGCGTGACTTGTGCGGGCGATAGTAACGGCGGTTTTACGCTCACTGTCGCAAGCGGGATGGCGCCCTACCAGTATTCCTGGAATACGGTGCCGCCGGCAGGGCCCAATAACGGCCCCATAGTGATTGCCACCGAAGGGGGAATGTCTACGGTAACCAACCTGCCTGCCGGTGTATACCAGGTAACCGTCACCGACTCAAGCATACCCCCTATTGTGGTAATGGATACCGTACAAGTGCTCGCCGCGCCTCAACTTGGCGTAGAGCCATTGTTCCAGAGACCCTCTTGTTTTGGCGAAAGCGACGGCTCCGTTCAGGCTCAGATTGTGCTAGACGGCGTGGTGCAGTCAGGCCCAACTACAGGTTATTCATTCACATGGAATACCACCACGGAAGATACTTCAACCCTGTCTAATATTCCTTCTGGTTTTTACGCCGTAACAGTTACTGACCCATTGGGCTGTGAAGCCACTGCGAGCGTTACGCTTTCGCAACCGGCAGCGCTTACGATATTGCCCAACAATACATTTATTACCAATGCCTCCTGTACGGGCGCCGAAGACGGTAGCATTACGGTTACTGCCAGCGGCGGTACAACTACAGGGGGCGTATATACATTCCAATGGGATAATGGATTGGGTACGCTGAATGCTACCACGGCTACCGTAACCGACCTGCTCCCCGGCTCATATTGTGTCACGGTAACCGATAACAACAGTTGTACTTTCAACACCTGTTTCACGGTAGGCGCTGTAAAAACGCTTACGGTAACGCCCGTAATCGATAATGTCAATTGCAACGCCGCCTGCGATGGGCAAATTTTCGTAACCGGCTCCACCAGCGGAGCGCCTGCCGACCTGCCTTACACGTTTACATGGAACAACACGGGCAACCCTCCTGTCAATTCAAATACGACCAGTTTGCTAACCGGGCTTTGCGCCGGCACTTATTTTCTGACGATGACCGACGCCAGCACGGCGGCTTGTCAACTCCTCGATACTTTTGTAGTAGCAGAGCCTCAGCCTCTTGACGCTACCATTTTGGAGTTGGTCAACGAGTCGTGCGTAGTAGGTAATGACGGCCTCATCGTTGCGGGCGTAACGGGCGGTACCTTCCCATACGACTACGATTGGGCACACGACGGTACTTTGCAGGATTCCATCGCCGGCAACCTTACGCAAGGCAGCTATAGCCTTATCGTTACCGATGCCAATGGTTGCACTGATATGCTAAGTGCTACTGTGCTAGCTCCCACTCCTCCCAGCATTACCCAACTCAATGACGATGCCGTGAGTTGTGCCAGCAACTGCGATGGTATGCTGAGCGTAACAGCCGTTGCCGGCGGTGCGCCCATTGCCGGTTATGCCTGGAGCAACATGGCGGTAGGCCCCAATATTGTAAGTTTGTGCCCCGGCACGTACATCGTAACCGTAACCGCCGAAGACGGCTGCCAGGCTATTGATACGGCCATGGTAACCTCCCCGGCGCCGCTCAGTCTCGATAGCTTCTCGCTGCAATTGCCCACTTGCCCCGGCGATGCCAACGGACAGATTACCGTATTTGTAAACGGCGGCACAGGGCCGTATAACTATATCTGGTCGACTAACCCCGGCCAGGTGACCACCATCAACCCGATTGCGGGCCTTGCCGCCGGCAGTTACGGCGTGACGGTCATTGATGCCAACAACTGTACGCCGCTGCCACTGCAGGTTACCCTGCCCGACCCGCCGTCGATTAATGTATCCTTTACAGCCTTAGCGCCGGTGAGCTGCCCCGATGATGTAACCTGCGACGGACAGGCCACGGCGACCGCCATTTATAGCGATGGAAGCACAGGACTGTTTAATTTTATCTGGTCTTCCGGCGAAGCCACCGTCAATGTACCCAGTGCCAGTGCAATGCAATTGTGCCGCGGGCCTCAACAACTCACAGTCAACGACGGCGTGTGCGGTATAGATACGGTATTTATCGTACCCACCCCTCCCAATATCAACATTGCCGTAGACCAGGAACCGGTGAGCTGTAACGGCCTCTCCGACGGCTCTATCTCGCTTGCTCCTTCTGGCGGCACCGGACCTTATTCCTACTTGTGGACGCCAGGCGGGCAAGTGACTCCGACTATTAACAACCTCAATGCAGGTGTATATACCGCGGTAATAACCGATGCAAACGGATGTAGCAAAGAGCAAATAGTACAACTCAGCCAACCCGATGCGCTTGTGCTTACCCTCGACCCCAACATATCGACACCCACTGTGTCGTGCAACGGTGGCGCCGACGGCATAATGGCCGTGGTGTACAACGTAAATGACAATATCAATCCCGTAGGGCCGGCGCCTTACACCTGGTCGGGGGGCGTAGCGCCTGCTGCTGCCAATATTGCCAACAACCTGACTGCCGGCGTTTACTCGGTAACGATCACGGATATCAAAGGATGCCAGGATTCGTTGAGCTTCACGATTGGCGAGCCCACGCCCATTACGGTCGTGTTGGAACCCACTTTGCCGCCGCTTTGTTTTGGCGATCCTACGCTGCTTGTCATTGATACGGTGTATGGCGGTGGCGGCCAAACGCTGGATGATTACACTTACGAGCTCGACTTCAATGGGCTTAATTTCCCGGCCAACCAACCCGCCACGATCTTCGCCGGCAACCACGTGGTGATCGTTCAAGACTCGCTGGGTTGTACCGTCGAAACAGAACTATTTATCGATCAGCCCGCTGAGATTCAGGTGAGCCTTCCCACCGAAATCGTGGTGGAATTGGGTGATACGAGTGTGCAAATAGTTCCCACTATTTTCTCAAGTTTGCCCATAGACAGCTACTTATGGACACCTGCCGATTACTTATCATCGGATACGGTACAAAGCCCATTTGTGCGGCCGCTCGAAAGTCTGGATTACAACCTGCTGGTCACCGATGTCAACGGGTGTACCGGCACGGCCGATGTATTTGTCGAACTGGATGCGAACCGCAACGTATATATTCCCAACGTATTCTCGCCCAACGGCGACGGCCCGAATGACGAATTCCGTATCTTTGCATGCCAGGGGGTTGAAGTCATAAATTTCGTGCGCATCTTTGACCGCTGGGGCGATCAGGTATACCAATCTGATAATGTGCCCGTTATATGCGAAGGCGGTTCACCGCTTTGGGACGGCAAATTCAGAGGAAAACCCGTGCAGCAAGGCGTGTATGTGTACCTGATAGAAGTGAAATTCCTCGACAATGTGACATTGCTGTACCGCGGCGATGTAACGGTGATCAGATAAGGTCATCAATCGCTACAAAAAACATAAGGGCTGTCTCTTTCGGTTAAGAGACAGCCCTTGTCAAACAAAAGGAAATGTCAGAATGTAGTTCGTGGGATTATGTGCGTTTTCGCATTGTATGTTCGGGTTACGGCCCTAATATGGATAATTGAAAAATATATGCTGAGGGGTTGTTGGCGTCAATCTTTGTAATTATGACGACACCCTGCATCGATAGTCACATTTTTGAATGTGCTGATACAAATTAAATTCGCAATTCGTAATTTGACACTCGTAATTGCCTACAGCCATTTCTTTTTCCGAAAAACATAGAGCAGGGAAACCGTAATGCCCAGCATAATAGCCCACACCATATAGTAGCCATAATGCCAGCGCAATTCGGGCATATTGTCGAAGTTCATACCATAGACACCAACAAGGAAAGTTAACGGTATAAATATAGTAGACATGACGGTCAGCACCTGCATCACATTATTCATCTTGTAGCTGATCTCCGACAAATAAAGGTCGTACAAGCCGTTGAGTACATCCCGTTGGGTTTCCACCATATCCACTACGCGTATGACGTGATCGTAGAGGTCGCGCAGAAAAACCCCCGTTTCTGGCTGAATAAAGGCCGAATCGGAACGCGAAAACTGGGAAATAGCATCGCGTAACGGCGCTACGTGTTTGCGCAAATACAAGGTACTCAGTTTGAGGGCGTGCACCTTTGCTTTGCAACTGTGACTAGGATTATAGAGAATCTCCGATTCGAGCGAATCCAGCGAATCCTCCATATCGTCTAAAATCTCAAAATAATGATCGATAACGGCGTCGAGCAGGGCATAGGCGAGGTAGTCTGTTTTCCGCTTTCGAATGCGCCCTTTAGAAGTATCCAATCTTTCCCGAACGCCTTGAAAAAGATCTGATTCTGTCTCCTGGAATGAAATCAAAAAGTTACTACCAAAAAAAAGAGATACTTGTTCGGTATCTATTTCGAGGGTTGTTTTATCGTAATAAAGGAATTCGGCAATGAGAAAAATGCCGTTGTCGTAATCTTCAAATTTTGGACGCTGCTCGATATTTAAGACGTCTTCGAGTATAAGCGGATGCATATTAAATTGCTCGCCTATTCGCTCTACAAGCGCGATTTGATGCAGCCCCCTGATATCATACCAATTCAGAAATTCGCCAGGTTTAGCCTCGGGTATACGGTTGACGGTCTTTTGTTCTAATAATTTATCCCCATTGTATTGTACCAATGTAATATACGTATTGTCGTGCCTGTGTTTCCCGGTATAAACCAGTGATTCCGGCGGCAGGCCTGTCTTTTTGGTTTGTTTTCTTTTTTTCTGCATCCGTCAGCTATTGCACCCCTAAATTACGACAATTTCGGAGAAATGGGCCATCCGGAATATTCCTCCCGGACGGCCCATAGTGCATTATTGCTTAATGATGCGTTGTGTAACGCTGTCTTCCTGACTGGTGAGACGCACGAGGTATGTCCCCGGCGTATAATCGCCCAAGTCGAGCATAAACTGACCGGGTGCGGTCAGCCAGGTTTGTTTTTGCAGACGCTGTCCGTTGGCAGTGAATACTTCTGCCTGTAATTCTCCGGCAAGCGGCGCTGCAAAGCGCACTTGTACCAAACCTCCGGTCGGGTTCGGCTCCACATACAACCGCTGTCCTTGCAGCGTTTCAACACTGTTTGGCTGGAAGTTAAAATCAAAAGCCGACGTTAGTGAACTGCCACATTCGTTGTTGGCAGAAATTCGCCAGTAATACACACCTGGTTCAGGCAATGCATTAATCGTAAAGGCAACAACACCTGTCGTAGCCGTTTGTACGATATCCGTGAACATATCGTTGCGGGCTACTTCAACCGTATAGTTGTCAGCCCTCACAGCCGCAGCCCACTGGAGTTGGGGGGTAGCGGAGGCTATCTGCGCATTGTCGGGCGGCGAATTGAGGGTGGCGAGACCCGGCGAAGCATTCAATGCGAGCAATACGTCGCCTGCACTTGCGTTATTGCCGTTGCCCAGACTAAAAGTATAGAAATAATTGCCGGGACCGCTGTTGTTGAGATTTTCAAAAACAATAGTCACTACGTCGCCGGGATTGATATTATCGGCAGCCTGGCTGAAACTTGGAGCAGGCCCGTTAGCAGGCGTAACCGTATAGGTCAAACTTGCAGGCCCTGTAAATCCATTGCCGGTAGTGAGCACATAAGTAGCCGTATTGCCTGCGGAATTGCATTCTTCGAGCGAAGTAGGGTTGAGCGAAAACGCAAAATCCGCTTCTGTCGTAAAACTAAAAATGGTAGTGCCGGTGCTTTCACCGCAGGCATTGAAGACATCCACGCGCCAGTAGTAGGTCAAGTTGGGCAACAGGCCTGTTATCGGGAGGTTGGTGACCGCGCGGGTATAAAGCGCCGATGTATCTTCAAAATTAGGCGAAAGCGACAAAATAATCTGATAGTACAATGCCCCGTCTACAGGCTCCCATTGTAATACAAGGCCCGAAGGCACGTCTGCTGCGCCGTTGGCGGGTGAAAGCAACGTTGCCTGACCGGGCTCGCCGATCACGGTTATTTCTGCATCAACGTATGCCGAATCTATGCCATCGGTAGCCAGTAGTTGAATGGGGTAGTTACCCGGATCAGAAAAGCCGCTGAAAGTAACGGTGATATTCTCTCCGGTAGTAGCCGGGTTAGGATTGTAAGTCAAGGATGCGCCGGCGGGCAGTCCGCTGGCTGTAATTACAATAGTATCGGAGGTGAAACCATTGCCCGCCAGAAGCTCAACCGAAGTCGAATCGCCGGCACAGAACGCGGGTGCGGGTTCCAGCAAGCTGAGGCTGATATCGCTGGGCAGGGTAGTACACACTTCCAATTGCCAGCTCACCAGTGAGCCGCCGTCAGAGTTGACCGCATCGCTCACGGTGAGCGTCCAGGTGCCGGTTGCCTGCTCGTTGGCAAAGTTGGCAAACGGGTTTACCGGCTCATAATCGCCTGACAACGCAGGCAGGTTGCCGCATGCTTCCTCAAGAACAGTAGCGGAATTGGGCGCCCCGTCGTATAAATTGAGGAGTATGTTGTCTCCGTCGCAGCCAAATACATCACCAGGCACGCCAGGCTGATCGAACAGCGTAATTTGTGTGCCTGTGGGAGAAGTAAGTCGCACAGTCACATCGCCTACCCAGGTATGCTGAATGTTGAGTCCATTGACGCGGACTTCGACAATTTGCCCAACGGCACTGATATCTGTCATGGATAAAACCGTAGGCGTTCCCACCGGCGAGATGGCCACGGGCGTGGTATTGGTGACTTGTGCGCAACTGATAGCCGCAGTGGTCAGCGAAAACGGCGTTGTCCAATCCGACGCGCCACACAAATTATTTGCGCGAACGCGCCAATAGTAGGTTGATTCTGTGCCAAGCTGAATACCTGCCGCTGTGGGCATTGTCAAGCCGGAGAATTCGCTCACGATTTGGGTGAAATCGGGATCGGAAGCGACCTGGATATCATAGGCGGTACCTCCGCCGGCGCCCGACCAGGTGAAGACCGGGGACAAGCCCAAACCGACGGCGCCATCTGCCGGAGCTGACAACACCGGCTGTATAACGCCGCTGTATATCTGGAGCGATAGCGTACTTTCTGCCTGGTTGGTGGCATCGGTGCCCGACACCGAAAAAGTATAGCTGCCTTGCGCCAGATTTTCCGTACCGGTAATCGTGAGGGTGACGTTTCCGCCAGGAAGTACGCTGCTTTCACTGAGCGTAGCCGTTAGCCCTGCGGGAAGGTCAATAATACTCAATTCAACCGTATTTGTGAAATTATCGCTGACCTGAAGCGCATATACGACCGTATCAGGTGCACAGACCGCCTGAGAAGGTACGTCGGCCAATACAAAATAGCTACACAAAAGCTGGTAGCGCCCGTCGATGCTGGTGATACCTGTGTTGTCGGGATCGAGCCATACTTTTAGCTGGCTGTTGGGGGCGCCGCCGCCCAGCCAGGAGGTAGTAAACCAGCCGAATATGTCGTAGAGGTCGTTGCCGCAAAAGGCGGAGCCGCCGTGTAGTTGGCCTACAACTCGTTTGTGTCGATCAAACAGCGGAGCACCTGAAGAGCCGCCTTCCGTAGTCCCTATGTTCCAATCGGGCACAACTACGTGATTGCCGTTGGGCACCGGCGTATCGCCGCTGCCCCAGTTGCCGCGATAAGTGGGTTCAAATTCAAAAGAGATACGTTTTTCATCCGTGCTGGGGTGGTGGATGCAAATCACCGAGTCTTGAGGTGTTTCGTCGGCCACTACCCAGCCGGCAAAAAAGGCGTTAGCCGAAGCGGGTATATCATCGTCGAGTTCAATCAGGGTCATATCGGAAGGCGAATATCCCGCTCTAAAGATAGCGCCGGTATTAAAGTTATTCAACTGGCCGTTGCCGCCGCCGCCGCTTTGCGGAGAATTGGGCTGACGGCAGAAGCTGTTTTGATAATTCCAATAAGCTACAAAACTGGCTGCATTGCCATTGTTGATACCGCAGTGGTTTGCCGTCATAAAATACGGCGTACAGTCGTTGCGGGCATTATTGATCAAAAAGCCGGTGCAAAAAGTATTGCCATTGAGGCCGATGACTGCCACCGATTGTATGATATCGCGGTAGTGGTCTACGATAGCCCAGCCATCTGCGGCGCCACAGATGACGTCGAGGTTGCAGGAGCCCGATGCGATTTCGGAAAACCCGACAAAATCGTGGTTGACGCTGGTGAGGTGTAGTTGCAGTTCGTGTCTTTTTTCGATAGGCAACTGTACTTCGATCACGAGTTCGTCGCCTTCAAAAACGGGGGTCCAAAGCTGTTCGTGTGTTTCGTTGTCGGAAAGCGTAAAGGGCCCCATCACGCGCTTGCCGTCGGGCGAATACAAAATCATCGTACCGCGATCCGGCATGATGTACTGCGTAAAACCCAGGTTGAGCGAACGCGCGCCGGCAGAACGCAGTCGCAAGCGCCAAACAGAATTGCCGTTGGGCAGTTGCTCCCAGTCGCCAAATGATTCAGGCGTAATGTCTACCGCCATCGTGACGGCAAAACGAGGTGCAATACCCGGCCCGCGGCGGTTGAGTTCTTCTTCCAGCAGGGACTGGTTGTCTTGTGTAGGCATAACTACCTGTTGCACGGCGCTCAGGGGGCGGCGTAGCTGGGCTATTTGCACGTCGGTTTGCTGGGCAAACCCGACAACGGCAAAAACACCCCATAACAGGATAGTCAGCATTTTTTGTACTAATCCAGATAATGAGAATGGGTACATAACAAAGGTGTAGAAGTAAATGAATGAATAATGGCAAACATGCA
>JAEUUQ010000432.1 GCA_016787505.1 Saprospiraceae bacterium
GAAATACAGCCGGACGCTTTCGCCTGCCGGATTGGGAGATACGCCCAGTAGGATGTCTTCCGCTTCTACCGTTGCGCTGAGCACATTCGAATAGTGAGTGGAGCCGTCAAAATCTTCCTGTCTCAATCTGTAATAGTTGATGCCGGCCAGTGGTGATTTATCGGTAAAATAATAGGCATGCGCATTAAGGGTAGTTCCTTGTCCGGCGATAAAATGGAGCTCAGTCCACACTCGCCCATCGCTGCTTCGTTCCAGGTAAAAACCGTAGTTATTGGTTTCGGTAAGCGTGATCCACTCCAACCTCACCTGTTTATTTTGCACTGTAGCATAAAAATCGGTCAGTTCGACAGGCAGGATAGGTTCTACATAACGCGCTATAAAATTGGCGGGAGAGCCGCCGGCTTCAGAAAAATAGCCCCCTACGAACACATCGCTGCCTTTTATAGCCAGGCTGGTACAGGCAAAATCGAGGCCGAGGCCCAGGGGTTGCCAGACCAGGCCATCCCACCAGGCCACATAATTGACAGTTTGTCCGCCTGCTTTGGTGAATACCCCACCCGCTAATATATTGGGGCCCACAGCTGATAATGCCAGGCAAGGGCCGTTTAGTCCGCCGCCTAGTGCCGACCAGGAGGCGCCGTTCCAAAGGGCTATGCGATTAGCTGGGACTCCTCCGGCTACCAGAAAATTGCCTCCCGCATATAACTTGCCTTGTGAAAATGTCAGGCTCAGGCATTCGCCGCTCAGCCCGGAGCCTAGCGCAGACCAGCCATTGGCGTCCCATTTGGCAATATAACCCGCGGGAGAACCACCGGCAGTGGTAAAAAAGCCGCCGGCGTATACATCTGTATTATTGGTAGTGATAGCAAAACAGGCATCACCGAGGCCGTTGCCCAGCGGCGTCCAGTTGTTGCCATTCCAACTGGCAATATAATTGGCAGGCACATTGCCTGCCTGAGTAAAAATACCGCCGGCATACAAGCGCTTGCCGGTCGACAAAGCCAGTGAAAAACAATAACCGTTGAATCCTGATCCCATGGCCGACCAGGTGCTGCCGTTCCACATGGCCACATAATTGGCTGCTACGCCTCCTGCGGTTGTAAAAAATCCGCCTGCATACAACGTGTCATTTCGCACGGCCAGCGCATAACAGGCGTTATTTAACCCCAGCCCCAGAGCCGACCAGCTGCTGCCGTCCCATTTGGCAATATAACTGGCAGCTAATCCCCCCGCCTGGGTGAATTCTCCGCCCACGTATACATTGGAGCCCGATACGGCAATAGCATTTACTGCATTATCCAATCCCGTGCCCATCGTCTGCCAGCCCGTGGGAGGCGGCGAAGGTTGCAGAACCGGCCCCAGACAGGGATCAAGCCTGACCTGATAGCCCGAAAGCGGAATAACCCCGGAATAACCCGACGAAAGGTTTACAGTGCCGTCAGCGTGGATGATCTGAGAGATCGGAGTGCCTGTTACAGAATTTGCAACCTTATGGCTGGAGAAAGCGAACATAACCTGCGCGTGTACCACGTACAGGAGTACTAAGGGTATAGTTTTGCTCATAGTTTGGTTTGTTGTCAATAGCAGGATAAACTGGGTCTATCCCAACTATTGCCCCCTGAATAATATCAAAATAAAATTACTACAAATTTTGATACGTCAATGCTTTTATGTGCAAAAATAAACGGTGATTGGTACAAAATCAGCGGTAAACGGTTCAACAAACACATAAACCGATAAACAAACCTACAAACCTACAACCTACAACCAAAAAACCCCTACCTTAGCACCATGCTAGCCATTATCCCTCACGACATCAAGGGCCGTCGCGCCCGGCTTGACGAAATCGTCAAGAACCTGCACGAACTAACCATTAAAATCGGTCACGAAGAACTGGCCCAAACCGTCAGCGACTTGCGCAATCGCCTCCACGAACCGTTTATGTTTGTGATCGTCGGCGAGGTCAAATCGGGCAAAAGTAGCTTTATCAATGCGCTGCTTTCTACCGGCCGTGAGATCACCAAGGTGGCGCCGCAGCCTATGACCGATACCATCCAGCAGCTATTGTTCGGCGAAAAAGAAGAGGAGGTGGTCATCAACGAATACCTCAAAAAGATCTTGCTGCCGGTCGATATCCTCCGCGAAATTGCCATCGTGGATACGCCGGGTACGAATACGATCGTGGCACACCACCAGGAAATTACAGAGAGATTTATCCCCGCCTCCGACCTCATCGTGTTTGTTTTTGAAGCCAAAAACCCCTACCGGCAGTCGGCATGGGATTTTTTTGACTTCATTCACGCCGACTGGCGCAAGAAGGTCATTTTTGTTCTCCAGCAAAAAGACCTCATGCCGGAGGAAGACCTCGCTGTGAATTTGCAAGGCGTGAGCGAACAGGCCCAAAAAAAAGGGATCAACGACCCGATGGTGTTTGCCGTATCGGCCAAGCAGGAACAGGAAGGACTCGAACAGGAAAGCGGTTTTTTGCCTTTGCGCGAATACATTAGAAAAAATATCACCGGCGGAAAAGCGCCCGTACTTAAACTCCAAAACAACGTAAGCACCGCCCGGAATATTTGCGAACGCATAGAAAAAGGCCTCGATTTGCGCGGGCAGCAGTGGGAGTCAGATACCGCCTTCCGGCAGGATGTGCGCGATACGCTCAACGAGCAAGAGCGCAAGTCGCATAAGCAGGTCGATATTTTGGTTGAAAATCTTATTGCCGGATACGACCGCATTACTACGCTCAAAGAAAAGGAATTGGCCGAAGGACTTTCGTTTTTCTCTCTGCTCAAGCGCTCGTTTACTTCTATTTTTAGTAAAAAATTATCGGTTCGCGAATGGCTGGCCGAACTGGCCGTTGATATGGAACGGAAATTGCACGACGAACTGCGTGTGAAGCTGGATGCCAATGTAGACGACCTGGCAGACAGCATTCAGCATATGGCCCGAATTATCGACCTGAAATTGCGCAGTAGCGAAACGATCCTGCGCCACGATCACGATATCTTCAGCGATATCGCCGAACGCCGCACCGGCGTGCTGCGCGAATTGCAAGACGCTTTTTCAACTTTTGTAAACCGTGCAGACAGCTTCCGCGACGATAGCCTGTTTTCCGAAAATCGCTCGCTCTCTCCCAATATCGCCACGGGCAGCGGACTCGCCGCTATCGGGGTCATCGTTATGGCCGTCACCAACGGCATGGTATTCGATATTACCGGCGGCATTCTCACCGCCATCGGGTTGCTTTTTGCAGGCGTGACAACCAGCGTTAAACGCCGTCGAATACTCGAAGGTTTTCGCACGGAAGTCAGCAATGGCCGCCAACAAATTGAATCCGATATCACGGAACGCCTCAAAACGTACATTACTCACCTAAAAAACCGCATCGACGCCAATTTCCGCCGCTTCGACGAGCACCTCGAAAAGGAAGCTGCTCAGTTGACTGCATTGCGTGCCGCACACAAGGCGGTAGTGGAGCAATTGGAGGAGATGGCCGGAGAACTTTGAGGGAGGGGGTATTTTCAACTAGGATTTGGGGGATTTTAAAGGATGGGGAAGGATATTCGGCAGGCGCGGTAATTTTTTATTTTCTTGTTTTTTGCGAAGCGCTTGTTCTATCATTGAATTGGGCATATAAATAGGCGAATCGAAAAGATTACCGTCTGCTTCGCCTAATAAGTCCATCGGCGCATCTGTGAAATTGGCTGCGGGATCGTATTTGATATTAAATATGTGCCGGTATTGTAAGCTTTCTCCACCATAATTAATCAAGAGTCCGTCTTGAATATTAAGTCTTTCAACGGTATTGATAGCTTGCACAACATCTTCATTGATTATCTGCGATTTTGCCTTCATTTCAGCAATAATAGTGGATTCGATTAAAAAGTCGCAGCGCCTATAAG
>JAEUUQ010000441.1 GCA_016787505.1 Saprospiraceae bacterium
AACGCATCGTTGCAAACTGTACCTTCGTCTGTGTTGCCGTCGCAATCGTTGTCTATACCGTCGCAGACTTCCGTTGCCGCCGGATTGATCGCTGCATTGCCGTCATTGCAATCAGTGTTGTCAACAACATACCCGATTTGCGGGCCACAAGAGAGTATACTGGCGCCCGGATTGCCATACGTATCTCCATCGGCATCGGCGTACAACAGCGTCGTGGGGGTTGAGGCCGATTGGCGTTCAAAACAGCCGAGGTCGACAGCGGCGCCAAAAGGCCTTGCAGCGCCGTCCAAATCGGTAGCAGGCGCGCCGGCGCCTGTGCCAAGGTCAGCAATCGGAGAACACCCCTGCAAATGAAAATCGCCGCCTGTACCTGGAGCAGAAGCGGGGTTAAAGGGGGTGACAAACCCAGGATAGTTATCCGAAGAAGCGTAGGTAATACCATCCAAATTACCCGTTCCGGCAGGAGTCTGGCCCTGTACAAGGCTGTAGGAAATCGAATAGCTGCCCGTTGGGTCAGTACTCAGGCTGGAGCCTGCAGTACCGATCATATTATCCGCTTGGTTGTTCCAGATAACGGAATTGGTCATTGTCAATTCACATTGATAGCCAATTTGAATAGTACTGTAATCACCGGAAGTCTTATTACCCGACAAAGTACTATTGATAAGTGTAGCAGTGGAGGTTGATTGGATATAAAAGCCGGCGCCGACGTCCGCGAGATTCCCCGAAAAAAGACAGTTTGATATAGTGGCATGAGCATCATCTTTTACAGAAAGCGATCCAAATACGCTGGAATTATTATTAAAGATGCAATTGCTTATAGTTGAAGTGCAAGACCTTACACTCAAACCACCACCATGTTGGCCACAAGTATTACCAGAGAAAATACAATTGGTAATAGAGGAAGTGGTATTGCCAAACCAATTGACAAATGCCCCCCCGCTAAGCGAAGCCTGGTTATTGTTAAATGTACAGTTGGCCACATTACACGATGAGGCGTTTTGATACATTCCGCCGCCATGATAAGAATACACTATAGTCGATTCCACAGAAAGATCCGCGGTACCGTTAGCGTTTCCGTTGGTAACAATAAAGCCGTTCAGTTCGGTATTGGCATTGTCAAATACACTCACAACAACATGGTAGCAATTGTCTGTGTCATTGCCGGCAGTACCGATATCACCGCTAAGCGTAGTAGAGTTGTTGTTCCAGTTGCGCTGGCTGAGCAGGGTTTCCGAACCGTTAAACCCGCCGTATAACTTTACGCCGCTTTTGAGATTAAAAGTTTTTGTGCGCGCATTTGCGGGGTTGCTATTGCCGTTGCCGTCTTTAGCAGGCTTGTAGACGCCCGCTTTGACCCATATCTGATGGCCGCTACTGGAAGCGTCAATAGCGCTATGCAAGTTATTGAAGGCGCAATCCCACGAAGTGCCGGTACCGCCTGCGGGCGCCGAGGCGTCAACATACCAAATAGTAGAAGATGGGGGACAGGTAGCTTCTACGATTGTAGCGGTAAGCGTTGCAGCCTGCGTGCCGGCCGCCACTAAAATGAGTAACATGGAGCGCATCACGCTCAAGCCGGAGCTGATAGTCAGTGCTAGCCAATTAGCGGGTAAAATCGTACGAGTCATAGTAGTGATGTGTTTTCGAGGAAACCCCCTCAATTAATAATGTCAAAAACAAGTGCATCGGGGCAGGCGGGAAAGGGACGGCAGAAGATGTGCACTCAACTGCCGACCGAATACGAGAAGTACGAAATTTCCCGCCTGCCAACACACTGGTATGGGCGCAAAAGTATAGGGGAATGGATAGCTACAGGGTTCGCTGACGTTACACGATGGGTTGTCTGCGTTACATTTCAGGCCGAAGTTTGCTGTGGTTACAAAAAGGTTGGCTGTGGTTACACCACTTTGCTGGGCGGGATGCCGTATTTTTCTTTAAATACGGTAGAAAAATACTTCTCGTTGCCAAAACCAACGAGCGAAGCCACTTCATTAATGTTACCTTCTTTATTTTTTAACATGGCGTAGGCGCGTTCCAGTCGATAATCGCGGATAAAATCGGTGGCGCTATGCCCGATAATGGCTTTTAACTTGCGATGCAGTTGAACGCGGGAGATCTGCATTTTTGATGCAAATTCTTCTACGCCTAAAGTTTCGTCAGACAGGTGCTGGGAAATGAGCAGGGAAAATTTGCGGATAAAAGCCAAATCGGGGCCGGACAAGGCCGCCTCGCCTGCGACGCCGGGCGATTGATCTCCCTTCCAAAGTTCGCGCAATTTGCGGCGCGTTTCTATCAGGTTGTCTATACGCGCAATCAGCTCTGCCGTATGAAAAGGCTTTGACAGGTAGTCGTCGGCGCCAATGCGGAGCCCTTTGAGCCTGGCGTCCATGGCAGCTTTTGCCGTTAGCAGAATGATTGGAATATGCGCGGTAAGCTCATGGCGTTTGAGTTCGTCGCAGAGTGCGTAACCGTCTTTGCGGGGCATCATCAGGTCGGAGACGACCAGGTCGGGTATCAGCGCTATGGCTTTTTTCACGCCTTCTTCACCGTCAGAGGCTTCTACTACCGTCCAATTAGTTTCTATTGCGCTGCGAATAAAATACCTCAGATCTGTATTGTCTTCAACTATCAGCACTACGCCTGCTTTGTTATGGGTTATCTTTTGATCAACACCCAAAATGGCAGTTTCTTCTATGTCGGGGTCGGCGGCTATTGTTGTTTGCGTTGCAGCGATCACCAAAGGCAGTGAAAAGGTAAAAGCGGCGCCATTTCCGGGGATGCTGCTTACGACAATATCTCCGTTCATCAGCCGGGCAAATTCTCTGCTTAACGCCAAACCTATGCCGGTGCCTTCTCCTTCCCGGGTAAAAGAGCCGTCGATCTGGTAAAAGCGATCGAATATTTTTTCCTGTTCTTCTGCGGGAATGCCAGGGCCTGTATCTTTTACAACGATTTCAAGCAAGCCGGCAGTCGTTTTGCCAAATGAAACCGATACTTTGCCACCGGCAGGGGTAAACTTAAGCGCGTTTGAAACCAGATTGCTGACAATAACGCCTACTTTGTCTGCATCAAATTCAAATTCGGGAAGATCTTTTTCATTTTCTTTCAGCACCAGGGAAATATTCTTTTTTTCAGCCAGGGGCAAAAACGTTTCGAATAATTCGCGCAAAAAAACGGAAAGGTTGCCGCGCTTCAGGTTTAGGCTCATATTGCCGCTTTCCATTTTGGCCATATCGAGCAGTTGGTTGACCAGGGCCAATAATTTGCGGCTGTTTTTTTCTGCCAGTTTTACTTTTTCGATATGCCGGGGGTCTTTCAATTCTGGAAGTATTTGCCGCAAAGGCTCTATCATCAAGGTTAGCGGGGTACGAAATTCATGCGTAACATTGTTAAAAAAATTGGTTTTTAGTTGTTCGAGCGCCCTTACCCGCTGGTTTTCGCGATGCTCGTATATCATTTGCTCCCGCATTTTTACGCGTCTGATCTGGAACAAATAGGCCCGTCGAATGCCCCATATCAACAATAAAAGATAAATCAAATAGGCCGCATCGGAACGCCACCAGGGCGGGCGAATAATAATAACGATGGGGCTTGCGGCCTGCCAGTCACCTTCGTCGTTGCCGCCTTCTACCAAAAACCGGTATTGCCCGGGCGCCAAATGGTTGAAATGGGCAAACCGCTGGCTGCGTACGATAACCCAATCGGCATCAAGACCCTCCAGGCGATATCGGTAGCGGTTTTTCGATGGATCGGTAAAATCAAGCGCAGAAAACTCAAAGGAGAGATTATTTTCATGATAAGGCAAACGTAAAACGCGCAGCGCTTCTACAGGCGTTTTGAGTATGGCCGGCTGGTGATTGATTTCGAGCCCTACAATAACTACCTGGGGCGGACTTCCGTCCATCCTGATTTCGTTTGGAAAAAACCTGTTGAGCCCGTTCACTCCCCCGAAAAGCAATTCTCCATCATCATTTTTATAAAAAGCATTGGTATTAAATTCATTACCCTGCAAGCCTATCGAAGCTGTATATGTCGAA
>JAEUUQ010000138.1 GCA_016787505.1 Saprospiraceae bacterium
TGGAAAATTGCCTCAAAAACCAATCGGTAAACGCACGCGAAGCCCGCTCCATGAGGTCTATAGAGGCGATGGGTTCGTGGGTGATAGTGTAGGCGTCGAGTTCGCGCACCTGCCTGGCGCTGAGTATTTTCATACAGAAAAATATATTTTTTTATTGTTAAACAATCAACATTGCGCATGGAGTTCTAAATTGGGTGGAAATTGTGCGCATGAGAAGGTTAAAGCCGGGAGAGATCTTACTTTCCGAAATGATAATTTACTTGTTGCTCTGGATGTTTAACGACTATCTGGCCACTATCCTCAGCCTGGTTTTCGGCACAATTTGCTTTCTGATTTTAGTAATTTCCCTCATCGTAGAATGGATAGAACGCTCCAAAGTACCCCGCTGGTATTTTTGGTTTATGCTCATGTCTACGCTGGCGCCGATTATTACGGCGTTGCTGTTTGTAGCCATCAGCGGCGGTATTCCGTGGATGCAGGAGTGATGTCATTGAACCGCCAGAGTTGGTGACGAGGTGACGTCTCTGAACCGCCAGAGTTGGTGACGAGGTGACGTCTCTGAACCGCCAGAGTTGGTGACGAGGTGACGTCCCTGAACTCCGCGGCCGTCACCCCCCCGGCCTTTTCCCCGGCCGTCACTTTGTCACCACCTGAGTTATTTCTGAGCCGTCACCCCCCCGGCCTTTTTCCCGGCCGTCACCCCCTAAACTGCAACACCGTCCTCACCTGTGCTTCGGCGAATCGGTCTATAATTTCCTCGTCCATCAGGAGGATAGCGTCGTCGTAATTGTCGAAAAAGAGGTGTTCAACCAGTATGGCCGGCATCGCGGTTTTTGTGAGCACATAAAAGCGGGCTTCCTTGTCATAGTCGCCGTCGGAATTATCGGAGCGCATGGTAATGCGATCGCCTAAGAGGTCTTTTACGTTTTTCCAATGCAAGTCGGCTACCGTATCGGAGGCGGTTTGGCCGGGCGAGGTATACACTTCGAATCCGCGGGCCTGACCGCCGCCGGCATTAGCGTGGTTGGAGATATAGAGTCCTTCTTTAAAATTTTTGTGGTACCAGTTGGCGAGCTCTACGCGATACTCCAGCGAAGTATCTACGTATTCGTGGCTAACAATAAGGTGGGGAATGCCCAATTGGCCTAATTTAGAAGCCACGCGGTTGGTGAGTGTGCGATTCCACACCCCTTCGAAGAACCAGCGGCCTTTGTGGAAGGCGCCTTTGGCGTGTTCGTATTGCTTGCTGGGAGCGGTCACATAGTTGCCGTTTTTATCGAGGCTGCCGTGGCCGGCATCGAGGAATATGCAGAGGTCTTTCATGATATGGATTTTGGGATAAAGATAACAGCTAATCAGCAGCCGGTAAAAAAACTGTGGTTGAAAGAAAAAAAGTTAAAAAAAAACAACGTGTTGAGGAGATTTAATGTAACCAAAAAGAAAAACAATCGTTTATGATGTTTGGCAATAATATGTAATATTGCTTTCTTTGCTGTAGCGTATTAAAACGTATATATTCCTTCCCCCCCTGTTTAGCATTGAGAGACCTAAATCCACTGCCGGTCATTTACCGACGGCCAGTATGCATACCTGTGTATTTTTTAGCACATTTTTCATAATTCATAATATTGTCTAAAACCTTTTAGATGAAAGCACTTATTACAATCACACAACGACTTGGCGTTATGCTTGTTTTGCTAATGCTGGGTCATTACACATGGGCCACTACGTGTGCCAACGCGATCAACATTCCTTCGGTGCCGGTAAACAGCCAGGCTCTGGTTTGTGAGGCAGGCAACGACCTGAGCAGCACGTCGGTGCCGGTAGTCTGCGGCGCGGCCAGCAACTCCTACAAGGGGGGCCAGGAGGCGTTGTACACTTTTACGCCCAGTGCATCGGGCAACTACGTTGTGAGTATTTCCGGACAGACGTGGACCTCGATTTTTGTTTACGCGGGTTGTCCTACTTCTGGCGGCACTTGTGTTGGTTCAGTGGGTACATCCGCAAGTTCAAAATCCTTGACGGTTGCATTGACGGCGGGCACTCAGTACTTCTTTTGGTTTGATACCTTTCCGACGCCTAACAGCCCTTGCCCTGGCACTTTCAGCCTGGTTGCTGCACCGCCGCCGCCGGCCAACGACGAGTGCTCCGGCGCCATTGCGCTTACGGTAGGTACCAGCTGCACCTATTCCCAATATACTACTGCCAATGCCAGCGGCTCGGCAGGTGTTCCGGCTCCGGGTTGTGCCAGCTATTCGGGTGGTGATGTGTGGTTTAGTGTAGTAGTGCCTGCCGGCGGGCGATTGATATTGGATTCTAATACCGGCGTAGTAACCGATGGCGGTATGGCTATCTACTCGGGCACTTGCGGCGCGCTGACGCTTATTGAGTGCGACGACGACGACAGCGCCAATGGGCTTATGCCTTTTATTGACCGTTCGGGCCTTACTCCGGGCACTACGATTTACGTTCGTTTTTGGGAGTACGGCAATGACAACCCGGGCACGTTTAGCATTTGCGCTTCTACACCGGTGCCGCCGCCGGCCAATGATGACTGTGCAGGGGCTATTGCACTTAGTATAGGTACTACCTGCTCTTACACGCAATACACCAACGCCAGTGCTACCGCCTCAGTAGGTCCTCCGGCTCCGGGTTGTTCCAGTTATTTGGGTGGTGATGTATGGTTTAGCGCAGTGGTACCTGCAACCGGCCGATTGATTTTTGATACCAATACCGGCCAAGTCACAGACGGCGGTATGGCCCTTTATTCGGGCAACTGCGGCGCGCTGACGCTTATTGAGTGCGACGACGATGACAGCGCCAACGGTTTGATGCCTTTCATTGATCGTTCGGGCCTGACGCCAGGTTCTACCGTTTATATTCGTTTTTGGGAATATGGTAATGACAATAACGGCACCTTCAATCTTTGTGCTTATGCGCCATTACCGCCCTGTGGCTCTCCGGGTACGCCTTCGGCTTCCAACGTTTCTACCACCAGCGCTACGCTGAGCTGGGCGGCTGCCGGCGGCGCTACCAGCTATGACTATTCTTATGGTACAGCAGGTCACGTATGTGGTACAGGCGCAGTTAACACGGCTGCTACCAGTGTCAACCTGAGCGGCTTGATTCCGAATACCACTTACACTTTCTGCGTACGCACCAGCACCTGTGGCGGCGGTTCTTCCAGCAGCTATGTAAGCACTACCTTTACTACGGCTCCACTACCTAATGATGCCTGCGCGGGCGCCATTACAGTCACCTGCGGCAGCACGATCAACGGCAGCACCGTAGGCGCAGCTTCTGATGCAGGGCTTGGTTCCTGCGGCGTTGGCGGCGGCGGTACGCCTGGCAACGGCGTTTGGTACAAACTTGTGGGCAACGGCGCTCAGGTAACCGCCAGCCTTTGCGGTTCGGCTTATGATACCAAATTACACGTTTATACAGGTACTTGCGCTGGCCTGACTTGTTTAGTTAGCAACGACGATAACAACGCATGTGGATCGGGAAGCACTCGCTCGCAGGTGGTCTTCAATGCCAATGTAGGCACCGATTACTACATTTTAGTGAATGGCTTTGGCAGCTCTACCGGCGCCTTCAGCCTGAGCCTCAGTTGCCTCTGCGGCCCGGCCCTGGGCGCTCCCTGGACGGTGACCAACATCGGCGCCAGCAACGGCGGCGCTATTGAAAACGTATGCGATGGCACGATCGACGTGAGCGCCACTAACTACGGATCGCCCACCAGCGACGTACAAACCTATGCCTGGCAGCAAATGTGCGGCAACGGCTTTATCAAGGCAAAATTGAATAACGTAACCAACGGCGGCTGGGGCGGCATCATGTTCCGCGAAAACAATGCCGGCGGTTCGAAAAAGATTGCGCTGCGTAGCCAGTTGACCAATGCCGTGGTCCGCGACTTGCGCGCCGCTACCAATGGCGTGATGCAGCAACAGATGTTCCCAAAACCGAATGCTCCGCAGTGGCTGCGTCTGACGCGCACGGGCAACGTATTTTTGGGAGAAACGTCTTTGGACGGCGTGAACTGGGACTTCACGTTCTCTACAACTTTGGTACTGCCCAGTTGCATCGAAGTGGGCCTGTTTGCACAAAGTATCAACGTAAACACGACGACTACGGCCGTATTCAGCAATATCATGGGCGTAGCGCTTACGCCGCCGGTTATTCCGCTGGTACAAGGTAATAACGATACGGAAGTAGAAAGCATCGGCTTCAGCCTGTTCCCCAACCCGACCAAGGACGAGGTGAATATCAAGCTGCCGAGCTACATCGGTAAGCAGGTGCAAATTGCGGTATATAACAACGTAGGCCAGGCCGTGATCGTTCGCGATATCGACGAGGTGCAAGACGCCATCGAGCGCCTGCCGCTGACCGAACTGGCCAACGGCGTTTACTTTGTAACGGTGCGCTCTGAAGGCATGCCGATGCAGACACAGAAACTCATAGTAGGATCTCCGAGACCCTGATGGGGAGTGTGAGAGTGTGAGAGTGTGAGAGGGAGAGATTTCCGGGAAAATTAGTAGAGACGCGATTCATCGCGTCTCTGCTAATTTTACACACCCTGTCACCTTGTCACCTTGTCACCTTGTCACCCTGTCACCCTGTCACCCTGTCACCCTGTCACCTCCTAAATTTTTTTGCCAATAAATGAAACATTATTATATTGCGTTCGTAATCCTATACTATTGGATTTATTCCCCCCTCTTTTTGGCTATTCAGGAGTTAATACATGCCATCATTACTAGTCGCAGTAGAAAATAATGTTATGCTCGTGCTCGTATGAACGGGTATGGAATGACCGGGATTTTTCAAATGTTTATTCATACAAAAACAACAATTCGTATTATGAAAGCACTTTACAAATTAACTTTAACAGCCTGTCTGGCGCTGCTGCTGTCCTTCACAGCATGGCAGGCTGCTGCACAATGCGGCAATGACAATGCCCAGTTTGGAACAAGTACGATTACTTGTGGAGACCCCCCCACAGTGCTTACTACCTGCATCTATGGCGGTGAATACCGTCTGGTAACCGTTACGATGGGCAATATCTATACGTTCTCTACTTGCGGAGATACTGATTTTGACACCCAGCTCACGCTCTTCAACGATGCAGGCGGGGCTTACTTAGCTTACAACGATGACGGTTGCGGTGCGCAGTCAACAGTGACCTGGACAGCTACCTTTACGGGTTCGGTACGCGTATTAGTGGATCAATACAACTGTACCTCCAATACTACTTGTATGACGCTTAATGCAAGTTGTACCGCTCCGGGCAGCGGCAGCGGATGTACGACGGCCACTTATGGGTTGTATCCGTCTTCTACCTATACGCCTGTATGTAACGGTATCGCAGGCACCATTACATCAATTGGATACGCTGGCGAATACTCCAATGTAAACGTCGTTTCAGGGACTGCTTATACTTTCAGCAGCTCTATCGGCACGGATTATATTACCATTGCAGGATCGGCGGGTTCGCCTGTTTATGCTACAGGCACAGGCTCGGTAACCTGGACTTCGACGGTTACCGGTACGGTTCGTTTTTATACGCATACCAATTCGGCTTGCGGTGAAAGTACGTCTTCTCGCACCAGAGCGGTAGCCTGCGGAAGCGCGCCGACGTATGATCCATGCGCTAGCATTACCACCCTTACCTGTAGTCAATCAACCACGGCTTCGAGCACGGGATCTGGCGCCTGGAACGTAGCGTCTTGCGGCTTTTCCACCCCTGGTCAGGAAAAAGTGTACAGTTTTACCCCAACCATTTCGGGCATTCATACGCTGGTTGTTACTTCTACTAATTCTTTATATGCAGATTATTTCTACAAAGCGGCTTCGGGCGGATGCAATAGCAGCGGTTGGACGTGTATAGATGATATTTTCAGCGCTCAATCGATTACTTTCGGCCCATTGACCGCCGGCACAACCTATTACATTTTATACGATCCGGAAGGCACAAGCACGGCAACCCATACATTCCGCATTGACTGCCCGGCACTGCCTTGCAATGCGCCGGGTACTCCTTCGGCTTCGAACGTTTCTACTACCAGCGCCACGCTGAGCTGGGCGGCTGCCAGCGGCGCTACCAGCTATGATTATTCTTATGGTACAGCAGGTCACGTATGTGGTACGGGCGCAGTTAACACGGCTGCTACCAGTGTCAACCTGAGCGGCTTGACGCCAAATACCACCTACACCTTCTGCGTACGCACCAGCGCATGCGGCGGCGGCAGCGCAACAAGTTATGTAAGTACTACCTTTACTACTGCGCCTTTGCCCAATGATGCTTGTGCAGGCGCGATTACTGTCACCTGCGGCAGCACGATCAACGGCAGCACCGTAGGCGCAGCTTCTGATGCAGGCCAGGGCTCCTGCGGCTCTGGCGGCACGCCTGGCAACGGCGTGTGGTACAAACTCGTGGGCAACGGCGCCCAGGTGACGCTCAACCTGTGCGGCTCTTCTTATGACACCAAAGTACACGTGTACAGCGGCTCCTGCGGTAGCCTGAGCTGCGTAGGCAGCAACGACGACGACGGTGTTGTTTGCGGCAGTACCCGCTCGCGTTTTGTATTTAATGCATCTGTCGGTGTAGATTACTACATCCTGGTGAGCGGCTTCAGCAGCTCTACCGGCGCTTTCAGCATGAGCATCAGCTGTCTGTGCGGTCCGGCCCTGGGCGCACCCTGGACGGTGACCAACATCGGCGCCAGCAACGGCGGTGCGATTGAAAACGTATGCGACGGCACGATCGACGTGAGCGCTACCAACTACGGTTCGCCCACTGCCGACGTGCAAACCTATGCCTGGCAGCAATTGTGCGGCAACGGCTTTATCAAAGCAAAGCTTGAAAATGTAACCAACGGTGGCTGGGGCGGCCTGATGTTCCGCGAAAACAATGCCGGCGGCTCGAAGAAAATCGCCCTACGCAGTCAGTTGACGAATGCAGTGATTCGCGACTTGCGCGCCGCTACCAACGGCGTGATGCAGCAGCAGATGTTTCCGCGACCCAACACGCCGCAATGGCTCCGACTGACTCGCACCGGCAACCTATTCACTGGCGAAGTATCTATTGACGGCGCCAATTGGGATTGGGTATTTTCAACTACGCTTGCATTGCCCAACTGTTTCGAAGTGGGCCTGTTCGCGCAAAGTATCAACGTCAATACGACGGCAACGGCCGTATTCAGCAATATCATGGGCGTTCCGCTTACGCCGCCGGTTATTCCGCTGGTACAAGGTAACAACGATACGGAAGTAGAAAGCATCGGCTTCAGCCTGTTCCCCAACCCGACCAAGGACGAGGTGAATATCAAGCTGCCGAGCTACCTTGGCAAAGCCGTGCAAATTGCGGTATACAACAACGTAGGCCAGGCCGTGATCGTTCGCGAAATCGACGAGGTGCAAGACGCCGTCGAGCGCCTGCCGCTGACCGAACTGGCCAACGGCGTATACTTTGTAACGGTGCGCTCAGAAGGCATACCGATGCAGACACAGAAACTCATAGTAGGATCTCCGAGACCCTGATGGGGAGGGAGATAGTGAGGGAGTGAGAGAGGGAGAGATTTCTGGGAAAAAAAGTAGAGACGCGATTCATCGCGTCTCTACTTTTTTTTTCATACCCTGTCACCCTGTCTACTAATTAAGTTGTTATTTCTTGTTTGGTACGCGTATTATTCTTAAAATTGCACCATTCTTACCACTACCACAATATGTAACGCATCAGACGCAGGGCGTCAGCGTTAGAGATTTGTTTACAAACTACTGGTTTTTGATTCAAGCAATTGTTTTG
>JAEUUQ010000142.1 GCA_016787505.1 Saprospiraceae bacterium
TTGACCAGCATGCCGCTGCCCAGTTCTCGCAATTGCTTGTCCAATTGGGTAAGTTCCTGGTGAATAAACGACACCCGGGCATCGCTGCGGTCGATCAGGCTGTCAAGAATATCGGCATCAAAAACAAACAGGGGTAGCACAGGCAGGCCTGATTTCAGGGCATGAAGCAGCCCTGCATTGTCGTGCAGTCGCAAGTCGCGGCGAAACCAAAAAACGGCAATTTCTTTTTCCATAAACGGCGTAAGTGGAGACAAAACAGGGCGTCCCACAAGCCGATGACTTGTGGGACGCCCTTTATAAACTGCAAACCGAGCTTATTGTTTAAAATAAGGGGTTTCGTTTTTGCCTCCTCCGTTTACCACTTCAAAGCGTTTTTTGAACTCGTTAGATTTTTCAAAATCGTCTTTGCGGGCAAAAATCTCCTTCAATGCAATCAGGGTATTGACATCGTTAGGGTTGAGCGATTCTGCTTTTTGGAAATAGGGCAATGCTTTATCGAATTGCACTTCAATTTCCTTGTGCATAACGTCGTATTTGCGTTGGCCTTCCTTGCTAAGGTCGTTGGCGAGTGCATTGAGGTCTTTCGACATCGTAGCGGCCTTATTATAATACAAAGCGCCAATGCTATAAATGGCATCCAGGAAATTGGGATTTTTTGCCAATGCCTGGTTGTAATAATCGAAAGCGCTGTTAAAATATTCGTCGGCTTTAGCCGTATTGCCTGCTGCATATTCGCGCTGGTAGAGGTTGTCATACACGTTACCCAGCGTAGAATAGAGTGAAATATTGTCTGGTTCTTTTTCGATAGCCATTTTCAACTTTCCGATCAACTCGTCGAGTTTATTCAGGCGCAGGTAGTGGTTAATTTCGGCAAACAGCAGAGAAATGTCGTCGGGATATTTTTTGCGGCCCGTTTCCAGATACTTGTAAGCCTCCTCGATATTTTCTTCTGCTTTGATTTTGTAGAGTGCCTCGTAGATAGCGGGTTTATCGTAATTACCGGCGTACAACTTCTCAAAATACGACTTTGCATCGGCCACCTTTTCGGCATTCAAACCGGCTAGTCCGGTGATATACATCTGATCATTGATTGCCTCAGGCGTATTGAGCGAACTTTCTTCTTCGTTGGCCTTCAGGATATCGTGTACTTTGAGTACTTCCTGGAAGTCGCTGAAAGCCCGCGCGTAATTTTTGTCTTCGTAAGCAAAAATGCCGAGGTTGTACAAGTGCGACTGTGCAGCCTGGAGACCTTTCAGCGCATCTTTTTTCTCATACTTCTTCTCGGAAAGTTCCAAAGCTTTTTGAAAAGCGGCACTAGCCTGCAGAGCGGGCTGCTCTACTTTGGGCAGATCCTCTAATTTACCCAGGCCCAGTTGGCGGACTGTGACAATCTGGGTAGCAATTTCATTATAGATCTCGCCTTTCGTTTGCCAGGTTTTGCCCATCACGCTGGTTTCGGCGCCGGCTGCGGCAACATCGATAGCGGTGACTGCCTCCTGTAGTTTGGATTTATTTTGAGTGGGATCAAGGTTGTAGGCGCCCATGGCTTTGCCTGCATCCCTGAGTGCTTTCTTGGCATCCTCTTGTGCCGTCAGCGTCCCGGAGAGAAACACCATGACAGACAGACCGAAGATCAACTTTTTCATAATGCTGAGTTTGATTATAGAAGTAAGTTACAAAGTTTTAGACGTAATAAAACGAAAATGACACGTCAAAATAGTTATCTGGAGTGTCAAGATTTCGTTAAAATCAGGCCTCTGGGGTTTGTTCCGGTTCCGAACCCGGAGTTTCTTCTGTTTCTGCTTCTTCAACTGCAGACTGCTTAAGTACGGTTACATCTGCAATTTCCTCGTCATCATCCAGTCTGATGACGCGAACGCCCTGGGTAGCGCGGCCCATCACTCTGATATCCGAGACCGGCATACGAATAACGATACCGGATTTAGTAGTGATCATCAGGTCGTCGTCCTCTACTACCGATTTGATAGCAATAACAGCGCCGGTCTTATCGGTTACCTGCATCGTTTTGACACCTTTGCCGCCGCGGCCGGTGAGTCGGTAATCGTCTATATCGGAGCGTTTGCCGTTGCCTTTTTCAGAGACAACCAGGATGGTCGACTCCTTATCATCTGGGGCCACACACACCATGCCTACTACCTCATTATTACCGCCGTCGTTGAGCGTAACGCCGATAACGCCTGCGGCGGAGCGGCCCATAGCGCGCACTTTGGATTCGTTGAAGCGAATAGCGTTGCCATTGCGCGTAGCGATAAAAATTTCGTGGGCGCCGCTGGTGAGGCGTGCTTCGAGCAGCTGGTCGTCCTCGTTAATAGTAATTGCGATAATACCGCCGGCTCGTGGGCGTGAAAAAGCCTCGACGGCAGTTTTCTTGACCATACCGCGACGGGTACAGAACATAATAAAATGGTTGTCAAGAAATTCTTTATCCGTCAGGTCCTTCACGATAATATAAGCCCTGATCTTGTCTTCTTTCGGAAGAGAGAGGATATTCTGGATAACGCGCCCACTCGAAGTTTTGCTTGCTTCCGGAATCTCATATGCGCGCAGCCAGTAGCATTTGCCTTGTTCAGTAAAAAAAAGCAAATAATTGTGGTTGCTGGCCACAAAGAGGTGCTCAATAAAGTCGGCATCGCGGGTTTTGCTACCCTGCGAGCCGCGTCCTCCCCTGCCCTGTGTGCGGTATTCTGCGACGGGTGTTCGCTTGATATAGCCTAAGTGAGAAATCGTGATGGCTACATCTTCATCCTTAATCAGGTCTTCAATACTGATATCGCCGTCAGAATAGCTGATTTCGGTGCGGCGGGCATCGCCGTATTTTTCTTTGATATCGAGCAATTCTTGTTTGACCACTTCGCGCTGAAGGGCTTCGCTGGCGAGAATTTCGCGCAATTCGTGAATGCGGCGCTGGATTTCGTCGTATTCTTCCTGGATCTTATCGCGTTCCAGGCCGGTAAGGCGCTGTAGGCGCATTTCGAGGATAGCCTTAGCCTGTTCTTCAGAAAGGACATTACCTTCGAGGACGGGGAATTCGTCGGTGCTTGCCTCGTCGATAAGTGTGCGGAATTTTTCCCAAAAAAGATCAATATCGCTGATAAACTTGCCTTGCATAAGGCCCTCTCGGGCTTCGTCGGGCGTCTTCGATGCCCGGATCAGTTCGATAACCGCGTCAATATAATCGAGCGCGACAAGTAGGCCCGCCAGGATATGCGCGCGGGAAAGCGCTTTTTTCAAGTCAAATTTAGTCCGGCGCACGATGACCTCAATACGGAACTTGATAAATTCCGTAATCATATCCTTTAGCGATAGGGTCATGGGTCGTCCATTGACCAGGGCTATATTATTAACGCCATAAGAAGATTGCAGCGGCGTATACTTATAAAGTTGGCTCAGGATCACGTTAGCCAGGGCATCGCGTTTTACCTCCACTACCACGCGTACGCCGTTGCGGTCTGATTCGTCTCTGACGTCGCTGATGCCCTCGATCTTTTTCTCATTAACCAGATCGGCGATTTTAGCCACTAGCGATGCCTTATTAACCTGGTAGGGGATTTCAGTGATAATAATAACCTCGCGGCCGTTGTCATCCTGGATTTCGGCTCTACCGCGCACCACCACTCGCCCTCTGCCGGTATGGAAAGCCTCTTTGATGCCCTGATAGTCATAGATTATACCGCCGGTAGGAAAATCAGGCGCTTTGATGAACTCCATTAACTCCTCGATCGTGATTTCGGGGTTGTTCACCGTGGCTACGATGCCGTCAACTACTTCGCTGAGGTTGTGGGGCATCATATTGGTGGCCATACCAACGGCGATGCCTGAGGCGCCGTTCACCAGCAAATTGGGGAGCCTGGCGGGAAGTACGGTGGGTTCTTCCAGTGAATCGTCGAAATTAAGTGTAAAATCGACGGTATCCTTATTGATATCGGCCAGCATTTCGTCGCTGATGCGATTGAGGCGCGCCTCTGTGTAACGCATGGCCGCGGGGCTATCGCCGTCCATAGAGCCGAAGTTGCCCTGGCCGTCCACAAGCGGATAACGCAGCGACCAGTCCTGGGCCATACGCACCATCGTGTCGTACACCGAGGCATCGCCGTGCGGGTGATATTTACCCAGCACCTCCCCTACTATTCTGGCTGATTTCTTGTGTGCTTTACCATATCCAAGCCCTAATTCCGACATGCCGTAAAGCACTCGGCGGTGAACCGGTTTTAGCCCGTCTCTCACGTCCGGCAGAGCCCGCGATACAATGACTGACATAGAGTAGTCAATGTAAGCCGACTTCATTTGTTCCTCAATATTAACGGGAATAATTCGCTGATCAGATGACATGTATAATAGTCGTGTTTAGTCTCTCAAAAAGACGGCCAAAGATACGGAAAACTACTGGTATTGAGTAATAACAACACTCATTTTCATTTAATGATTTGATAAACGCGTATAGTTTTACTACTTTTACGTGCGAAACACTTAACAAAGCAACTATGAGAAAAATTTACACATTATTAGCTGCACTCGTATGGAGTGCAGGGGTATACAGCCAAGGCTGCGTGGGCAGTTTTACCCTTACGACGCAAACACAGGTGGACGCTTTTGCCTGCACATCGACAACCGGAAACCTCATTATCGAGAGTGCGGTGATGGATCCCATCATGAATCTGGATGGACTTGCCGGCCTTACCCATATAGGAGGTAATTTCATCATCAGAAACAACGCATTACTCACCGATTTCGACGGAATAAACATGCTGCAAACCATCGGCGGCAACCTTATCCTCGACAATAACCCTTTTTTACTACATCTCGATGATTTTCTCTCCATTATCGCTGTAGGAGGAAACCTTACGATTGAGGATAATCCGCTCCTAATCGATGTAAACGGGCTGATCAACCTTGGAAATTTTGATGGAAATCTAATTGTTCAAAGAAACAATATCCTTCAAAACCTCGACGGATTGCTGAGTTTAAACGGGGTAATCGGCGCAGTTACCATATTTAACAATCCGTTGCTTAGTGATATCTTCGGATTGTTCGGTATTACCCAGATAAACGGGGGGCTTTCTATTCGATCCTTACCGTTGATTACTGATTTATCCGGGCTTGACAATGTT
>JAEUUQ010000465.1 GCA_016787505.1 Saprospiraceae bacterium
GGTAGACATGACCATCCTGTCGAGTTTTCCTTATGCGGCCATCAATCTGCGGCAGGTAAAACTCAAAGATACGCGGGGCAGGAACCTGCTCGAAGCCGGCAACGTATCGTTCCGCTTTGGCTTGTACAGCCTGCTGGGCTCGCAAATTGAAGTTTCTTCTTTAAAAGTATCCGACGGCGCACTTTGGGTGCAACATGACAGGAGGGGAAGGGGTAATTACGACATATTTAAACCCTCCGACAAAGAAACGCCCTCCACAGGCGCCGGCCCCACCATTGCATTAGAAGAAGCGCTACTCGACAATATCGAGCTGGCGTATGTAGACGAGCCGTCGAATCAAAACATGCGTGTATTGGTAGAAAACGCTTCCTTTGCAGGGCAGTTTAACGCCCAACGCTTCACCCTGGCCAGCCATGCCTCTCTCTTATCGCATTTTATCGACATCGACAGCGTGCGCTATCTGGCCGGCAAGCCGCTGGCCTACACGGCCAAAATCGCCGTCGACATGGAAAAAGGGCGTTACCAACTGGAAGAAGTATCGCTATCGCTCGAAGACAACACATTTAAAGCCTACGGTTTTGTAGAAAGTCGCGGCAAATCGAGCTATTATGATCTCTATATCAACAACGAGCAGGGCAACCTGGGCTCGTTGACACAGTTGCTGCCCAGTGCCTACGCTGCTAAAATCGCCGACCTGGAAAGTAGCGGTGATTTTCAGGTGAAAACGCTCGTCAAGGGCGAGTCAGGGGCGGGAAAAATACCACAGGTACGCACGGAAGTTATCCTGGAGGACGGCCGCCTGAGCAGTCCCAAAATGGACGGCGAGTTGAAGGACTTCTCATTTGTAATGATCTACGACAACGGCGAATACAGCGCCGCCGGGCACTCTTATTTCGAAATCCGCGATTTCAAAGGTTTTTATGAACGCGAATTATTGGAAATGGCCCTGCGCCTCGATAACCTCGACAACCCTGATGTCCATTTTGCTATGAACGGCGCCCTGCCCCTGCACCTGGTCTACGGCCTGCTGGCCAGCCCCCTGATCAGCGATGGAAGCGGAGATATCGAAATAAAGTCTCTCACCCTCGACGGACGCCTGGAAGATATGCAGAGCGAATACCGCATGAGTCGCGTGCGCGCCGGCGGCACGCTGGTTTTTGACGACGCCTCGCTCACTATTAATAATGAAAAAATGGTGGTAGATGAGGGAACCGTCCAGTTGCAGGATAGCGTGCTTAGCGTAAGCAATTTTAAATTGGAAGGCGCCGGCAGCGACTTATTGTTTAACGGAACCGCTTCCAATTTTATCCCGGTGTTTTTTGCCGATTCTATGAATACTCAACGCGTAGAGTTGCAGTTTGATGCCAGTTTGCTTTCGCAAAATCTCGACATCGACCGCTTGTTGCAAATCACGGCGGTCTCCCCCGAAAACATAGACACCACCATAGTAAGCATCGATTCGCTGAAAGAAGAGCAAATCCAGCGCAGAGAGAGTATTACTCAATTTCTGAAAGGCGCTTTCAAGGCGGACATAGCCGCATTTAATTACGACCAAATCGAAGGTAGCGGCTTTAACGGCGCCTTTACCTTCCTCAACAACGAGTTGCAAATAGTCGGCAAAACAAGGGCTATGGGCGGGAGTTTTAACGTGGAAGGAGAATTGTTTTTTGAAGAGGAGCCGCGGCTAAAAGCCCGGCTGGTGTGCCAAAAAGTGGATGTCACCGAATTTTTCAGGCAGGCCGACAATTTCGGGCAGGGGGTACTCACCGACAAACAACTCAAAGGCGCGCTCGACGCCAAAATTGCCATTTTTGCATACTGGGATAAAGAGGGGCATTTTCTCATGGACCGCCTCCGCGTGTTGGCGGGTATTGGCATTGAAAATGGCGAGTTGATAGAACTGGAGATGTTACGCAGCTTTTCTTCATTTGTCAAGCTGAAAGACCTCATGCACATCCGGTTTGTGAATATGAATAACTACCTGGAAATCAGCAACCGGAAGATCTTTATCCCCACCATGTTTATTCAAAGCAACGCCCTCAACCTCACCATCAGCGGTGAACACAGTTTCGACAACGATATCTCCTATAGTGTAAAGGTAAATGCCGGCCAGGTAGTAGCCAACAAACTCAAAGCGCACGACCCCAAGCTCAGCCCACAACCCGCAAGGAAAAAAGGTTTTTTTAATTTATATTATACGGTTAAGGGCACAACAGATCAATACGACGTAAAGTCGGCAAAACGAAATGTAAAATCGGATTTTGAGCGCAGCGAGCGCCGCAAAGACCTGGTGCGCGAAGCGCTGGAATTAGAATTCGGGGCAGTGCGGGCGGTTGATGAGCCGGCGGAGTGGGGAGATGGGAGTTAGTTATCGGTTGTCAGTTATCTGTTGTCAGTTATGGGTTGTCAGTTATGGGTTGTCAGTTATCTGTTACCAATAGAAACCGACAACCGACAACCGACAACCGACAACCGACAACCGACAACCGACAACCGACAACCGACAACCGACAACCGACAACCTACAACCTACAACAGTTTAGAATAAATCTAAATAAGCCTTGTGTACGAACAACAAAAACGGCTAAATGCTTATTAATTCGAAACGTTCCTATATTTGCCAAGTTTTTTTAATCCGGCTCACACAACTGACTGATAAATGATGAAAAGCGGGATCATAAAGCTGGTTTTACCGGCATTTTTGTTGCTTGCGCAAATTGGCCATGCACAAACTCCAGCGCCTGGGAAAAGC
>JAEUUQ010000467.1 GCA_016787505.1 Saprospiraceae bacterium
TCTACAAAAAACAATGCAATAATGAAAAAAATTGTCATTCTTGCCGCCTTTTTGTGCAATGTTTTAACAATTTCTGCACAGGATGATATTCGCTTCGGCTTTCAATTGAGTCCGTCCTTTTCCTGGATGTCGACCAACAACAACAAAATAAACCCCAGCGGCACCAATTTGGGTTTGAAACTGGGTATGATCGGCGAGTACCTTATCGGTGAAAACTACGCCTTTAGCACCGGGCTGGGATTTGCCTTCAACAGCGGAGGTACCCTGCTGCACGATTACGGCGGACAATACTGGAGAAAGTCCGATTTGCCCTCTACGCTTGATACGCTTTCCAACGGAAGCAAGCTCAAGTACGGCGTGCAATACCTGGAAATTCCGATCGGCCTCAAGATGCGCACCAACGAATTCGGCTACATTCGCTATTTCCTCGAACCCGGCATATCGATCGGCATCAAAACCCAGGCGCGCGGCGTAATCAACGACCCTGGTCAATCGGGCGAAAACGAAGAAAAATTCAATATCGCCAAAGAAGTCAACGGTATCTATATGTCGTGGGGCGTCGGCGGCGGTATCGAATACAGCCTTTCGACGAGTACCAGCCTTATAGCAGGTTTGGGATTCCAGATCGGCTTTACCGATGTAAGCGACGATAACGGCACCGTTTTTGACCCTCGCGGCAATCGCAGCGAAGACGCCAAGGCTATCATCAACGCGATTACCATTAGACTGGGCATCTTGTTCTGATCCGTAAGACACTTGGACAAAGATTTTTATTAACCACAGAGGACACAGAGTTACACAGAGGGTATAATCTCACTCTGTGTAACTCCGTGTAAACTCAGTGAAACTCTGTGGTTAAAAATCCATGAGTACAATGAGCACAACCTCTCAGTTACCTGCCGACGTGGCAGCCCTGCTCGATGATTTCATCGACCGCGCCATTTATGAAGACGTACGCGACGGCGACCATACGTCAAAAGCCTGTATTCCACCCGATATGCGCAGCAAGGCGCAATTGAAGATAAAAGACGTGGGCGTCATTGCAGGCGTAGAAGTCGCTCGCCGCATTTTTCAAAAAGTAGACCCCTCCTCCTCCTTCGAACTGCTTATTCCCGACGGCAGCGAAGTCAATTACGGCGACATCGCTTTTAAAGTAGAATGCAACACCCAGGCCCTATTGCGTGCCGAGCGCGTAACGCTCAACACCATGCAGCGCATGAGCGGCATCGCCACCCTCAGCAACCACTTTGCCTTTGAAGTAGAAGATTTGCCTGTCAAAATCCTCGATACGAGAAAAACGACTCCGCTGATCCGCTTCCTCGAAAAATGGGCCGTCAAGCTCGGCGGCTGCCACAATTACCGCGTAGGGTTGTACGATTGGATCATGATCAAAGACAACCATATCGACGCCTGCGGCGGCATCACCCAGGCCGTACAGCGCGTAGCGGAATATCAAAAAGTCAACAATCTACAGTTGGGCGTCACCCTCGAAGTTCGCAACCTCGTCGAGCTCGCCGAAGCCCTCGAAGTCGGCCAGATCACCCGCATTATGTTCGACAATTTTGAACTCCCCCTGCTCGAAGAAGCCGTGGCTACAGTTGACAAGCGCTTCGAAACCGAAGCCTCCGGCGGCGTCACCATCCACAATGTGCGCCGCGTAGCCCAAACCGGCGTAGATTATATTTCGGTGGGGGCGCTTACGCATTCGGCTACGAGTTTGGATATGAGTTTGAAGGTGGTTTGATGTGCTAATTTGCTAATTTGCTGATGCGAACGAAGTGAGTCCCGATTGATACCGGCGAGCTTTGGATGCGCATACTATTCTTGATTCTTGCCCCCGCTGGCGCCAGGTTGCCAAAAGCAACCACTAAAACCCAAAACAACACACGCGGGCGCTGGCGCGAGAATCAAATCTCGTCCCGCCTATCTGTCGGGTTCCAACCCGACAGACAAAGTACAGCCCTGAGCGCTAACAGCTAATTAATTTTGACTTCATATTTGTTGTTTTTCATCTAAACACGTATCTTGATGCGATCAAATGATGGCATCATGATTCATAAATACTACGAAGGAACGCCGCAAATAATCAATTTGTCAACCGAGATTGGCAGATTGTTAGGCGTTGTAGATGCCACACATCTTAGGAAGCCGCAGACTGAACTCAGGAAAAAAAACAAGGTAAAGACCATTCGTGCGTCCCTGGCTATAGAAGGGAATACGCTGAGTGAAGATCAGATTACCGCGATCATTGATAATAAACGGGTAATCGGTCCTTCCAAGGACATCAAAGAGGTGGAGAATGCCATTCAGGCATACGATAACCTTACAAACTTTGATGCCTTCTCGAAGGAATCTTATTTGGAGGCGCACAGGTTGTTAATGTCAGGTCTGGTGGATATGCCCGGCAAGTTCCGCACCGGTTCGGTCGGAGTGATTCAGGGGGACAGAATAGCGCATTTGGCTCCACCGGGATGGAACTTCGATAATTTGATGACAGATTTGTTCAGGTATCTTAAAGACGGAGAAGATAACCTGATCATCAAGAGTTGCGTGTTCCACTATGAAATGGAATTTATTCATCCTTTTATGGATGGGAATGGAAGAATGGGGCGATTGTGGCAGACGGTGATATTGATGAGGGCAAATCCCGTATTTCAATATTTGCCAGTTGAACAAGAAATAAAGAAGAGCCAGGAGGAATACTATAATGTGTTGAGCCAATGCGACAAAGAAGGACTATCCACAAAATTTGTTGAATACTTATTGGGTAAGATAAAATTGAGTTTAGCAGAATTGGTGGATACACAAAGAGCGCATTTCACAGATATAGAACGTTTGAATTACTTCCTCGACCAAATTGATATGGGTGACTTCACCAGGAAAGACTACCTCAAGATATTTCCTAAAATCTCAACTGCAACCGCAACAAGGGATTTAAGAAAAGGCGTCGAAGAGGGAATACTGATTAGGAAAGGGAACGATCGATTGGCCAGGTATCAAAAGCAATAACCGAACTTAACTATCCAATGCCCTTCATGCCTCCTAAACGTTGGCAATGCGGCAGCAGTCACGTTGTGGGCAAGCCTAATAAACAACCTGCAAACGACCAAGTTAATGGAGCAATAGCATACTTGTGTAACATTTCCCCCGCCTCTGGTATTAACCTCAAAAACCCATATCATGACCAGAACACTTGTTTTGACGATAGCCGCCTTAATAAGCTTTCAATTTACCGCCCAATCACAAAATATAACCATCGATTCCAGCTTCGGGAACGGGGGAACGGCCTCCTTCGATCTCGGGTTATCTTTACCTCAGGCCGTGTTGACAACAATGCAGCCGGATGGGAAAATATTGGCCCTGGCGTATTTGAAACGCAACGGCAGTTTTTTCAACAATACCGATTACGACGACATCAGCCTCGTCAGGTATATGCCCAATGGCGTACTCGATAATACTTTTGGCGCCGATGGCGTGGTCACGCTGAGTTGGGGAGGATATGACTTTCCAACAGATCTTCAAGTCCAGCCCGATGGAAAAATAGTGCTGGCCGGCAACCGCGGTGTAGCTCCCGCAGCCACTATAGCCAGATATAATGCCGATGGCTCCATAGACCCGAGCTTCGGTACAGGGGGAAAAACACATTTCCCCATAAATCTACCAACGATCAGGTTGAATATCCAGCCCGATGGAAAAATTGCCGTCGCAGCTTTTGATTATTACCAATATGATTACCCGTTCGATATGGTCCGCATCAGATTGCTTGCCGATGGAACATTAGACGAATCGTTTGGCAATGCAGGTTTTATCGAAACGCCCTACGGCCAGGTTGATATCGTAGACCTGAAGTGGGATACGACCGGCCGGCTTGTCACAGCCGGCTATACAAACCAGGGCCCGACATTCAATCGCTATGACCCCGATGGCAACCTCGATCTCACTTTCGGTAATAATGGCTCGATGTTTGTTACATCAGATTTTGGCATCTCGTCATTTTTGATCCACGACGACGGGAAGCTGGTCTTTTTTAGTAATGTCAATTTTTTTGAGCCTGTTGTAATGCGCGTTTTACCCGATGGCGCACCCGATGAATCCTTTGGCAATAACGGTATGGTGAATCTGGCCAATTTGTTCTTTTTCTACGATTCCCAATTCACCCTGCCAATATGGGATATGCAAGCCGACGGCAGCATTGTATTGGTGAATGATTTCTCCACTGCCATTCGCATTTTGCCCAATGGCAGTATTGATGATTCATTTGGCCTATTCGGAGCCATTTATATTACCTATAATCCCAACTATAGATCCGGCGCGCTGGTATGTCAACCCAACGGCCTGATTACTGTGCTTGGGGATGACGGCGGCAAGTTGTTTATTAATCAGTATTTTTCTGATGGCGATCCCAATACTAGCTTTGGTGGACAGGGAGAGCTAATCACTTCCATACATGCACCTTTTTCAACAGAATTTTTTTCGTCTATGGCCGTTCAATCTGACGGCAAAATCATATGCAGTGCTTATTTCTATTATTATACGATGGGTTTCGTTTATCCATACCCAACTGTCTATGCAAACGCCATCATCCGATTACACGCCGACGGCAGTATGGATACTTCTTTTGCCAACGCCGGCAGGTACGACAATATAGATTCCAAACTGATAATTCAAAAAATAGCCATTCAACCCGATGGTAAAATCCTGGCTATCGGATGGGACGAAGAAGCCGAAGCTACCCGTATACTGCGCCTGGATAGCCAGGGGCATATAGATGGCACATTCGGGCAGGGCGGCATCCTGACTGTTTTCGGGGTTCAAATAGTGTCTTTTGATCAATGTATCGCTTTTCAGGCCGGTGGCAAATTCGTGATTTCCGGTACTTCCCCCCCATATTATACGCCCGCTTCTATTCTTGTCCGATTTGACAGCAGCGGTATGAGCGATACAAGTTTTGGTACAAACGGCAGGATTTATTACCCGGTCGGGGCCAATGGCTGGTATCTCAATCTAATCGCTACACAACCCGACGGCAAAATCCTGACGGCAGGTCAGTATTCCAACAATGGCAACTTCTTTGTGCTTGCCCGCTATAATCCGGAAGCAGGTACGCCCGATCCAACTTTCGGCGTCAATGGACAGGCGGTCTATCCTGTTGCAGCAGTAGGCGGCGCCAACTCAATTTTTGACCAGTTGATGTTCCAAAGCGATGGAAAAATCTTGGTTAGCAGCCGTAAAACCAACGCTAATTCAAAGATCTGCCGGTTTAATGCCGACGGCAGTTTTGATATTGCGTTTGGTGTAAACGGATTGCAGGAAGTACCCGCCGAATTGGGAATTATCCAGGATCTGAAGCAGGAAGAGAGCGGCAAATTGGTGTTTCTTTCCTATTGGTATGATGAGGACACCCATCAATATACCTCGTATTGCGCAAGAATGAATACCAATGGCGCCATGGACGATACTTATGGCCAAAATGGCGCTGCAACTATTGCCACTTTAAACTACCACGGTTTAATCAGGTTTTTGCAAGGCGGCGATATTCTCGCCGGTTTTACATTGCCGCCCGGCGATGTGGGCTTTTCCAGGTACAAGGGCAATATTAGTGTGGGGGTAGCCGATATTACACATACTGTTCCTGATCTATTAATTTACCCCAACCCCGTGAATGAAGCCAGCGTTGCGCATTTTGAATTACAGGAAACTACCAGTCTGTCGGTCGAGCTTTACGATCTATCCGGCAAAAAAGTAAAAACAATTGCCGCCCCTCAACCGTACATCGCCGGCATTCATCAGGTTGCCCTGTCTATGGGGCAATTACCCCGCGGCAGCTATGTGCTGGTGCTGAACAGCGCAAAATGGATAATCGCGGAGAGGATTGTTTATTGATGTGCTGATATGCTAATTTGCTGATGTGCTAATAGCATAGTTATCAGCACATCAGCACATCAGCACATCAGCAAATTAGCGCATCACTTTATCGCCCTATACTTCGCCGAATTCGTCGCATCCACCTTGGTCATAATCTGGATGACGCGGTCTTGCTGGGCGAGCGTACCTCTTTTGAAGATCTCTATAATTTCGTTGGCTTTGGCGTTGCTATACAGCTGCACGATCATTGCGTTGGGGTAGGCCTGGTTCACCTTGTCGAGTTGTTCGAGGGCGATGGCGATATTTGCGCGGCCGTTGTCTACATTC
>JAEUUQ010000468.1 GCA_016787505.1 Saprospiraceae bacterium
ATTGTGCTGCTTTCCACTCGCCCAAGCGCAGCAGGTTATGCCGGCTTTTGTGGAAGTAATGGCATCGGCCGATACCCTACTCGAACCCGATCAGATATTGTATAGCATTCTGCTCAATCCCAATGCGTTATACGGTTATAACCAGGAAGATTACTACGCCGAAAATTTGCAGCAGGAAAGAGAAACCCAAATGCAGTTGAAAAGACAACAGGCTCAAAATCAGCTGCAGGAGTATTTCAAGCAGGCCGGTATCAGCGACAAACAATTGGTTATCGACTCCTATTCGCTCGACGACCCCAATACGGCTATGTATAGACCCTACAATATCAGGTTTACCAATAAACAACAACTGGAAAAACTGATCAAATTGCTGCAGGGCAACGAAATGTATACGGGTCGCATAGCTAATATACAGAGTTCGAAGCAGGAGGCGATGTACGAAGTATTAACTGCTGTTGCCCTCAAGAAAGCCAGGGACAAGGCTGCCAAAATGGCGCGTACGTTCAACCAGCATATCGGCCCCGTATTGGAGATGATGGAACTCAGCTCGGAAATGTATTACGCACCGGTTATTTATAATCCGCAATATCCCACGCATGATGCCGCGCAAAGCTATGTTGATCCGAGCCAGCATCAATACATGGTTCCCGTCAAGGCGACGGTGAAGGTGAAGTTTGCGCTGCAGTAAAAATAGCGAACATGCATACTTGACAACTTGTCAAATAAAATTTATATTTGTAAAAAATCTTAGGATGCTCACTTACACTGTAGGGGAATTTAAAACGCATTTTTCAACCATACTCGATAAAGTATTAGAGGGTGAAAAAATTGCAATTGCATATGGTAAAAAAAAGGAAATAGTTGCTTTTCTGGTACCACGCTACACACAAACCGGCGAAAAGCGGCCACTTGGGCTGTTGGAAGGAAAAGGCACTGTAATTTTTAAAGATGATTTCAAAATGACGGAAGAAGAATTTTTAGGCGAATGAAGTATCTATTAGACACGCATACACTAATATGGGCTTTAACAGACCCCCAAAGGCTATCTCAAAGGGTCAGAGATATTCTTGACTCGCCGTATATTCAAATAGTTGTCAGCGCGGTTTCTTTTTGGGAAATTTCAATGAAATATGCCAAAGGAAAACTGATATTATCAGGAATAACTCCTCAGGATATTTTTCATGCAAGCAGACAAATGGGGATAGAATTCTTACCGCTTTCCGCTGAAGTATGTGTATCCTATCATCAATTTAACGCATCATACCACAAAGATCCTTTTGATAAAATGTTGCTTTGGATCGCAAAATCAGAAAACTTCCCATTTATAAGTAATGATCAGTACGTAAAGCTGTACCAAACTGAGGGGATACTGGTTGTGTGGTGATTACCACAACCGATACCCCACCGTTACGCCCACGCGAAAATCCATAAAGCCTATCCAATTGACGGCTCTGTCGAGATTTGTATCGTTGACGGCGGCGCCGGTGAGAAAGTTTTTGCCCAGTCCGCCGTATGTTTCCAGTACAAAGCCGCCTTCGGTGACCAGTTTCCACCCCGCCGTGGCGCCCACGGCGAATTTGCCTACCCTACCCTGGTCGCCCGTTTCCTGCAATTTAATTACTGCATTGCCGCCTTTGAGGTAAGCGCCTGCGAAAAAACCGTCGGCATCGCGGCGGGGCCTGAAATAGCGCCGGTAATCGGCGATGAACGAGGTATTGCGGAACGAATAACGCTCGCCGTCGATGGTTACGTTGAGCCACGAGTGGTTGAGGCCGGCGCCGAAGCCGTTATCGGCATTGGGACTGAATTCGTAAAAGAACCCCGGCGTTTTGACCAGCATACCGGCGGCGTTGAATTTCAGGTCGTGGTGCTGGGCTTGCGCAAAGGTAGCGGCGAGCAAGATCGGAAGGGCAATAAGCAGTCGTTTCATATTCGTTGTTTTTGTCGTGTTTGATGACAGTACAACGCAGCCAATGCCCCGTTTATAGATATATACAGCAGGCTTTAAGCAATAT
>JAEUUQ010000499.1 GCA_016787505.1 Saprospiraceae bacterium
GCTGCGACCCGAATTGGGAAGGTTGTTATCCGCTATGGGTATTCGCGTACGCGAAGGCTATGGCATGACCGAAACCTCGCCGGTGATTTCACTCAACCACTTTACCCCCGGGCTATACGCCTTCGGCACGGTAGGCCTGCCCCTGCCCGGCGTAGAGGTGCATATCGACCAACCCGACGAAGACGGCGAAGGCGAAATACTGGTGCGCGGCCCCAATGTGATGATGGGCTATTACCGCCAACCCGACGCCACGCGCCAGGTAATCGACGAAGAAGGCTGGTTTCATACCGGCGACGTGGGCCGCTTTGTGCGCAAGCGGTTCCTGCAAATTACCGATCGCAAAAAAGATATCTTCAAAACCTCGGCAGGCAAATACATCGCCCCCCTCGCATTGGAGAATTATTTCCGCGAATCGCCATTTATCGAACAAATTATGATCATCGGCTTCCAACGGCCTTACCTCACCGCGCTTATTAAACCCAATTTCGAGTGGCTGGAGCTTTGGTGCCGCGAACGCCACATTCACTGGACCGGACCACAGTATATGGTGCACAACATCAAGGTGAAACAAAAACTCAGCGAGGAAGTCGATGCGCTCAACGCAGAATTACCCAATTTTCAAACGATCCGCAAATTTCACCTCGTACACCAGGAATGGACCGTTGAATCCGGTATGCTGACGTATACGCTGAAATTGGTGCGATCCCGCATCCTCGAATTATACGCCAAAGAAATCGAGGCATTATACCCGCGGTAGGGCAAACCTTCACGGTTTACTCTATCCTTGTTTTTTTTAAATGAATATTTTGACCATTTTAATTTTTATGATAATGAAAAACATTCGATTTAGAGAAGTCCTGGCATTGGGACTAATCTCATTTGTCATGACAAGCATTGTCGCACAGAATAAAAACTACGAAGCCCAGATAGATGCCCTCCTCAGCAAAATGACGCTGGAGGAGAAAATCGGGCAAATGAACCAGTACAACGGATTTTGGGATGTGACAGGGCCTGCTCCTACCGGCGGTGGCGCCAAAATCAAATACGAACACCTGGAAAAAGGCTGGGTCGGCTCTATGCTCAACATCCGGGGAACCGAACAGGTGAGGAAAATCCAGGAACTCGTTGTCAACAAATCCCGATTGGGAATTCCGCTGATATTCGGCTTTGATGTCATACATGGCTACAAAACCATATCGCCGATACCCTTGGCAGAGGCTGCGAGCTGGGATTTGGCGGCTATCGAAAAATCGGCCCGCGTGGGCGCCACCGAGGCATCGGCGGTGGGACTCAACTGGACTTTCGCCCCCATGGTCGACATCTCCCGCGATGCCCGCTGGGGTAGGGTGATGGAAGGCGGCGGCGAAGACCCCTTCCTGGGCGCCAAAATCGCCGCAGCGCGCGTAAAAGGCTTCCAGGGCGACAACCTGGCGGCGCCCAATACGATCGCCGCATGTGTGAAACACTTTGCCGCTTACGGGTTTCCGGAGGCAGGCAAAGACTATACTGCCATTGAAATAGGCATGTCTACTCTCTACAACGTAGTTTTACCCCCTTTCAAGGCGGCGGTAGACGCCGGCGCGCGCACGGTCATGAATTCGTTTAACCTCGTTAATGGCATACCCGCTACGGGCAACAGTTGGCTGCAACGCGATATCCTGAAAGGCCGCTGGAAATTCGACGGCTTTGTGGTGTCAGACTGGGGTTCGGTAGGCGAATTGGTAGCCCACGGCTATGCCGCTGATTTAAGTCATGCCGCCGAACTGGCCGCCAATGCCGGCTCCGATATGGACATGGAATCGTCAGCCTATATCGACCACCTCAAAGCTGCCGTGGAATCGGGTAAGGTCAGTATGGCCGCTGTCGACGATGCCGTAAGAAGAATTTTGAGGGTTAAATTCGAATTGGGCCTTTTTGACGACCCCTACAAATATTGCGACCCCATAAGAGAAAAGGAACTGCTTTACCACCCCGATCACCAGGCCGCAGCGCTCGATCTGGCCAAAAAGTCTATTGTATTATTGAAAAATGAAAAACAACTGCTGCCGCTCAAAAAAGACCAGCAGAAAATAGCCGTCATCGGCGCGCTTGCCGCTGATAAAAACAGCCCACTGGGCAGCTGGCGCTTGGGTTCCGATGACAATACAGCCGTTTCTGTGCTGGACGGCCTTCAAAAGTATTCTAAAAATGTAAAGTACGCCAAAGGCGCCGACCTGGTTATCGGCCAGGCTACTTTTGTTACGGAAACCAAAATCAACGAAACGGATACCAGCGGTTTTGCCGAAGCCCTCAAGCTGGCAAAAGAATCGGAAGTGGTGATTATGGTTTTGGGTGAACACGGCTTCCAAAGCGGAGAGGGCCGGAGCAGAACCAAACTGGACCTGCCTGGCGTGCAGCAGGCCCTGCTGGAAGCCGTTTATAAGGTTAATCCACGAATCGTACTCGTGTTGATGAACGGCCGCCCCCTGGCCATTACCTGGGCCGACGAACACATCCCCGCCATCCTCGAAACCTGGCACTTGGGCACGCAAAGCGGAAATGCGATCGCACAGGTGCTTTTTGGCGATTACAACCCCAGCGGCAAATTGCCCATGACTTTCCCCCGTAGCGTAGGACAAGTGCCCATTTACTACAACCACTTCAGCAGCGGCCGCGCCGATCCTACGCCCTTGGTGTTTTGGACACATTACAGCGATGAAAGTAATAACCCCCTGTACCCCTTCGGCTATGGGTTGAGCTATACGCAATTCGAATACAGTAATCTGGATATGATCATGACCGACGCAGCAGGTCGTCAGCCGGTCACTGTACAAGTCACGGTAAAAAATACCGGAAAAGTGGCCGGAGAGGAAGTCGCCCAGCTTTATATCCACGACAAAGTGGCCAGCGTGACCCGCCCCGTGAAAGAACTCAAAGGCTTCCAGAAACTGAGCCTGCAACCAGGAGAATCAAAAATAGTGGAGTTTAAACTCACTGACGCCGAACTTGGTTATTATACTAACGACGGCGCGTTCGTGGTTGAACCGGGCGAGTTTGATATTATGGTGGGAGGTAGCTCGCAATCAGGGCTTACTACCACGTTGAAGGTGAAGTGATTGGTTCTCCGTTGTAGGTTGTAGGTTGTAAGTTATAGGTAACCTACAACCTACAACCCACAACCGAAAAAAAATGAAAATCCACATCAAATACATGGTCTCTATCCGCTGCAAGATGATCGTCAGGGAGGCCTTAGATAAGCTTGGGATTGATCATGGCACGGTAGAGCTTGGCGAAGTGGAGATCAGGGGGCATATGACGCCGGAGCAGTATGAGCAACTGGGTATCGTGTTATTGAAATCCGGGTTGGAATTGTTGGAGGATAAAAAAGCGGTGCTTATCGAAAAAATAAAGCACACTATCATTGAGATGGTACATTATTCGGACAACCTGCCCCATGTCAATTTTTCAGATTACCTCAGTGAAAAACTCCATTACGATTACACCTATCTTGCCAACCTTTTTTCGGAGACCACAGGCACCACTATAGAACATTTTATTATCGCCCATAAAATTGAACGGGTCAAAGAGCTGCTTTTATACGGCGAACTCAATCTGACCGAAATTTCTTACAAGCTCAACTACAGCAGTGTAGCGCACCTGTCCAGCCAATTCAAAAAAATAACCGGCTTAACGCCCACCTTCTTCAAACAACTCAAGCAGTATAGAAGACGTATCCCCCTCGAGGAAGTATGATTGCTCGTGAAAAGTATGCATGAAAAAGCCGTCTGTGCCTGACACAGACGGCTTTTTCCGGTAATTATCGGTATATCCACTAAAACCGATAGCCGACGGAAAGGCCGAAGCCTGTATTCTTCACAGCAGTATCTCCTTCCGGTATACGTTTATCTTCGGGATTAATTTTTATCAATCCAAGTTGTGCATTCAATTGCACAAATATCCCCATTTCCATTTCGTAGCCAAAGAAGATATTTCCGCCCGCATCAAGCGCTTTAAAATAGGTGCTGGTTATCGGATCTGTCACTTCAATCGTGTTGGTAAATTCAATATCAGATTCGATTTTATTGCCGCCGCCTTCAACAATTGACTTGCCCGTGACGCCATAACCTACGTAGGGGCCGAATCCAAGCATAATATGCCCGCTGCCTAACAAGGGTTTGTATACCAGGTTTAATGGCAACTCTATATACGATAGCTTGAAGGTGTTGGTTATTTGGCCGGTTTCGTTTTTTGCTCCTTTTGTGGAAAAAAGCAAGCCGGGTTGAAAGTAGAAATCGGTTGCAATGGGTATTTGCGCATTGACTCCGGCGTGAAACCCAACGATCAAATCATTTTCAAGCTTGTCGCCCTCGTAATCCTTTCCGTTCAGGTTCTGAAAGTTCACGCCGCCAAGAATGGCAAAGGAGGTTTGCGCATTCGTTAAAGAAGCGGATAGTATGGATAGGAATGCAAAAAACAATATTATCCTCGTTTTCATCTTGTTCGTGATTTATTAGTTATTTAATTTGGTACTATTGTTTTGCCTGCTTTTCAGCTTCGGCCTTCATCTTCTCGTTGGCAGTAATCAGAAATTCTACCCTGCGGTTTTGTTCACGGCCTTCTGCAGTATCATTTACGTATTTGGGCAGCGATTCGCCAAATCCCTTGACGGTTAGGCGACTGGCGCTTACTCCCTTCTTTGCAAGGTAGGCGGAAACGCTATTAGCCCGCTGTACTGATAAGTTCTGATTGTAAGCTTCGGTCCCTTTGCTATCAGTGTGACCCTGTATCTCGATGTTCGTGTCCGGGTAGTTTTTCAGTACGACGATCAATTTGTCGAGATTGGCCATGGCTTCACTTGACAGGTTCGATTTGTCAAACGCGAATAAAATTTTACTGCTGAATTCCACCACAATGCCTTCCCCTACACGGATAACCTCCGCATCAGGAACAGTTTTTTTGATTTCCTCAGCCTGTTTGTCCATCTTGTTGCCTATGATGGCGCCTGTGGCGCCTCCGACTGCCGCTCCGATGATGGCGCCCAGCGCCGTATTGCCCGAGGCTCGGCCGATTACCGCTCCCATCCCGGCTCCTGCAGCAGTCCCGACCGCAGCCCCTTTCTGGGTCTTGGTTAAAGACGCACAGCTTGCCAGAATCAGCACCAGGCTTAGCAAAATCGGCATAAACCCCTTCCTATTCTCTTTCATTTGAGTCGTGTTTTGGTGAAAAAACATAAGATTAACGCAAATTAAGTACTGTTTTATATTGCATTGTTACACAAAATTTTATTAAAAATCGTAAGATTCGCACACATTTCACAATGTGTGAATAATGTAAGAAAATCTAAGAATTATGTAATATTTTTTATAATAAAAATTGGCATATTGTACTTATCACAGATTATTAAATCACCATCAAAAAATAACGAAGATGAACAACGGTAAATTGTTATTAGGCATTTTGGCCGGCCTCGCTGCCGGCGCTGCGATGGGGATTTTATTCGCTCCGGATAAGGGCGCATCCACCAGGAAAAAAATTACCAGCAAAGGCGATGAATACCTAAACGAGTTGGGCAACAAGTTCAGTGAACTCATTGACGGGGTCGTCAAAAAAATTGAGACGGTGAAGGAAGATGCCCTTCGTTTGGCTGAAACCGGAAAAGTAAAAAAATTGGAAGAAAAGGAAATGAAGTACGGCGCTAATGCCAATTAGAGAATGTGGCGATTGGTGTTATATAACGCGGCCGCTTTATTGCCTCAAAGAAGGAAGGCAACGATCTTTTTAAGGTCAAATACAATAAGACGCGAGGGACGGGGCCTTCCTTGTTTTTATCTGCATAAGCTAAAACAGAAATCATGGTGGCAGATGATCTAAAATTAGCTATCGAATCATCAGAAGTAAGAGATTATTTATGGGTCGCATCTGTCGGCGCAGCTGTAGGCTATTTATCGAGGAGGTTGTTTATTCGCGAATCGCACGGCCCGGTGAAAAGACTAATTGCCGGCGCGTTGGTTTTTGGCATTACCAATTATGTGGCAAAACACCCGGAGGAAGTTAAATTAGGCGGGAGAATATTGGTGAATTTAATTCGGAATGCCTTCCAATGCCAGCCCGCAGAACCCCAAAATGTGGCGCCCACAATCCCTGAACCCCAAATCCCAAAGGTCCTACCGTCCTAAAGTCGTATAGTCGTACGAGTCGTACAGTCGTAAAGTCCTACAGTCGTACAGTCGTACAGTCGTACAGTCGTACAGTCGTACAGTCGTACAGTCGTACAGTCGTACAGTCCTACAGTCCTACCGTCCTACAGTCCCCCATACCCCTTCCAACATATCTCCACATCCCGCCAGGTGTCGTAATCTTTGGCATAAAAGAAATTGAGCCGGCTTGCTACGTCCAGGTTGGCCGGCACGGCAGGCAGCGCATCCAGCGGCGTGAGTATGCCGGGTTTGAGCGGCGGCAGACCCGTATCCGGGCTTGGCTGGGGAATGTAGCCGACCCAGGTGGCCCGGCCCAACAACACCTTGAAAATATGGCGTATCAACCTCAACCGGTTTTTTACTAATAATAAGTGAAAGGGTAGGGTAGCCAGTAAGAACAGCGCTAAAGCCACGTCAAAAAGCCGCTTGTTGCGCCTGCCGGCAGGAGTGGCTATGTTGAATTTGATGTCGATGGTGTATAACTCGCCCGATGCGTTTTTGGAATGGCTACCGATGATGCTCAGACTTTCTTCGGGTACGATTTTGTAAGCGATGCCCGGCCCGAGGCGCGACATCCAGCGCATGATGTCTTGCGACTGCAAGTCTTTTGAACAAAAAATGAGCTCTTCGATATGGTATATTTGCACCACTTCGTCGAGCTGCGACAAACCTCCCAGGAAAGCGCCGTCATCAGATATGGCTTGCGGCGACACGTAGCCGATTAAGTTTTTTTGTACCTGTACCTGATGCAGCAATTGCTCTACCCGCCTGCTTTCTTCCAAAGTGCCGACTATGACCAGCCGCCGCGGCTTTTCCCTGCCTATGTCAATATTGCCGAAAAGTATCAGGTGCAGAGCCGCCCGAATGCCCACGGTGGCCGTTACCGCCCACACGGCGCCCAGCAAGATGAGCGCCCGCGAGGTACGGTAGGCCAGGTCGAGAAAACCATAGACGGCCGCCAGCAACACGGTACCGGCTAAAAGCCCTTTCACCAGCGGTTGTAAGCGGAATATGCGGTCGTAGCCGCCGCTGAAATATATGCTCAACAGCCAGATAGCGGTGTACAACGGGAAGTTGAGGTACAATACCGAGCTGTCGTAGTAATCCGGGTCGCGAAAATGGTAACTGGCCCAAAAATGCTTGATGAATACGAGTCCGCCATATATAGCCAAGCCGTCGAGCAAAGGCAGATAGCCCCGGCGCAATAC
>JAEUUQ010000516.1 GCA_016787505.1 Saprospiraceae bacterium
ATGGAAAAGTTGCCAGCTACATTGGTTTCAAAATGCAGATCTGCCATGGTTCTTTAGGTTTGTGCAATTTGGGCAAAGACAGGTTCACAGCGCCCGTAGGCTGTACATTACTTGCGTTGCGGTGAATTTGGTTTTTGATGAAATTGTTGATTTCGTGAACCATGGACAAAAGTATTCCCTCCGGATTAAAGCCCGGTTAATTCCCGCTTAATTATCAATTAATTATTGACTTTGCCAATTAATTCACTTTGCGTCCCTCCGCGGTCCGCGAATTAACGGCAGATTGATTGATCTTCCTGAGGTCGACCAACAAACTGGCATAAGCGCTTTCGGTGTCTACGCGGTATTTTTTGCCTTCATAGGTTACTTGCCCGTCGCGGCGGTTCCATTCTGAGGCCAGCAATACATAGCGGTTTCCGGCTTTGGGGCTGGGGCCGAAGACAAGGTAGCGATCTTCGCCGCCGGTTTCAAAACTCACGGCAAAACGATCGGATTTTGGGCTAAACAAAAACACGCCTGGGGTGCCTTTGCGGATCACAATTTCTTCTACCTGCCGGCCATCGATAATCTTGATCTGGCCGCGTATAATTTCCGAAGTACCGCTATTGATCTCCCTGCGCATCACAATGTCGTTTGACAAATAAAATTGCACGCGTTTGAGTTCTTCATCGGTCCAGCGGTTTTGTTCATAAATTTGCTGGGTAAACGGGCGGAGGGTCGGGCCACAGGCGCTGAGCACCCCCAGCAACAATAATAATCCTCCAGTGATAATGCGGTTCATGTGTATTGTATTTTTTATGTCTACGAAATTAAGGCCTGTAGGTATAGCATGGATATACATTAAGAATAATTAACCCGGGCTTAACGCATTTTAACGGCTGCCGAAAGTTTTTTAACTTTGGGGCGGTTTTCAACGGATTATATGGAAGCGCTACAAACGCAATGGGATATTTGGCAGCCCCGCATCCAGGCATGGGTGGAGGGTTTAACCCCCGTAGAATGGGGAATTGGAGGCGGTACGGCATTGGTTTTGATATTGCTTTGGATTTGGCGCGGTTCAGGCCGATCGCGAAACAAACAATTTGCCCCACAGCTTGCCTTGCACGCTTTTCAGATTGCGCCCCTGGGGCGCGATGCTTTTTTCAAGATCCGCAATAATGGCGAAATGGCGACCCTGACGACGATGTTGATAAAAGGCCGCAACGACTTGCTTATCAAAAGCGACTATGCCGGTCACCAGATCGATAAAGACAAAGTTTATGGCATTTTGCTCGAAACCACTTCTACCGCGCGTATTCAAAATGATTTCAGCATAGAGCTAATGTTTATCGACCAACAGCGCAACGTATACCGCCAGATTTTTGATATGCGCCAACAGGCCGCGCTGCCGCCGAAATTGGTAAGAACTCCGTAGAGACGCAAGATTATGCGTCTCTACGGGATCGGTGTCATTCGAAAATCGATGGTGGCCAGTCCGCCCGCGTCAAAATGATATATTTCGAACCGGTGTTCACCGGCATGAAGATCAACGATGACTTCATCTACTGCGGGTTCGTGTATATCCCAATGGTCAATAAGCAGATTTCCATCTACGTATAATTTAAGGCCGTCATCGCTTGTCACGGTGAGCCGGTATTTGCCGGCGGGCGCCGACACAGTAGCGTTTGCAAAGGTGGCGAATTTATCGGAGGGCACTTTTTCGTGGGGGGCGCCCCACCATCGCCAGGCCAGTTGCGGCGTAGATTGCACATGCAGGGGAATTTGCTCACGCAACGCGGCAAAAGCCTCAAAATTGGTAAGTGGGTCGCTGGATTCGTCGTATGCTACCCATTTTACCTGCCAGTTGAAGGGCTGGTCGAAGTATTGGAAGCTAAATAGATAAGGGTTTCCGCTTTGATGGAAATACCCCCATTGGTCGACAAATGTCTTACCTTTAAATTCCATTTGCAGGACAGCCAAGTGGGAACCTGCTTTGCGTCGAAGGCTAATAGTGGCAGGCATACTTCCGCTGCTCTCGCTGGTTTTTTCCAGCCCTTCGTATTTAATTATCCTCCACTCTCCTTGGGGGCCCATTATATCAAAAGTGAAAAGGTCGTCTTTTAACTCGCGCAGCCAGATGGCGGGGTATTCGAAATTATAAGGGCCCCATTCGTTGACCAGCATATAGCGGCGGCCGCGCGGATGGTCTTTGGACAAAGAAGCGTCAATGCCATCGGGCAGCGGCGCGGGGATTTTTTGCTTTACCCAGTCGGGAAGTTGCAGCACTTGCTCAAATACAGTGGTATCAGTTATTGTAGCTTCTTGGATTAGCCTGTTTTTTTCGCGATCGGGGAAAGTTGAGGTGAGTTGTTCCGGCACATAGACATTATTTTTAACCAAAAACCGGTTTTCATTGGGTTGTTCTTCCTGGAGTAATTGCTGGAAGTGGTAAAACTCGTTGTTGTCGTTGATGATTACTTTGCGGGTGCCGGCGATTTTGAGGGGTGTTTTAACCGATACGAAAGCATTGCGCCAGAGGTTGTAGTCGCGGCTCATCACATCGCGGTTTTGGGCGTAACCCCAGTCGGTGGGTTGTTCTTTGCGCTGCCAGAGCCATACGCCGGTCTGGTTGTCGGCAAAATAGTTGTTGGCGATTGTATTATTCTGGCCGTGTTCGATAGCAATGCCGTGTTGGCAGTTGGTGATGCGATTGCCTGCTATAAGCGTTTTGTAGCTATAACCTCCCCACACCCCGTAGGTGCATTCGTCGAGGCGGTTGCCGATGATTTGGTTGGAGCTAAAGGTAACTTCCACGCCGTTGGTGGGGGAGTGCGAGAAGTCGTTGGCATACAGCATATTATTGTTGCAGCCGCCTTCGCCGGTATCCATAGTGCTTTGGCCGGCCCAGAGGAAAAAGCCGTCGCCGGAATGCGTGGCGGAGTTGTAGGCGAATACGTTGTCGTTACTTTGCTCGTAGCACAAAATGGCGGCGGAGTCCTGTCCCCGGCTGTAAAAACCGTGGCTGTAACCCCGCACATTCCAATCGAGGCGGTTGTGCATAACCTTATTACGGCTGCTGCGGTACAGGCCGATACCGATGCCGGAATTGAATCGAATGTCGTTATTGTAAAATAAGCCGTCATTACAGCGCGTAAGCATGATGCCGTTTTGGCCCTGGTTGATGCGTACGTTGTGAATGTTAGCTTTGTTACAATCTTTGAGGTAGATGGCGGCGCCATAGCGCAGCCACTCGTCTTTTTCGTTTTGGTGGTAGCTCAGCCAGTCGGAAAGATCTTCGCGTTCGCGCATGCTGTAGAGGCGTTGGCGGTAATTATAGCTCAGGTCGCTGTTTTCGATAACGAGGCCTTCCACGTTTTCCGCCATCAGGGCTACGCGATAGCTTCTGGCGTAGAGATTTTTTATGGTAACATTTTTGCTGTCTTTGATCAGGATGGCAAGCCCATTGTAGCGATCGGGAGACACTTGTTCGGTATTCCCGTCGAGTACGGCGCCGTCAAAATCTACCACGATATTTTCGCCTTGTATCGTCACTACCGGTTTATCTATGGCGGGTAGATAGTAATAATTGGCTGTAAAGGTGGCAGAGGCATTGATGACCATGCCTTGTTGTATTTTTAATTTTTGAGCAAAGGCATAGTTTGAGAACAGGAAGAGGATAGCCACAACAAGGATCCGTACAAACATACCGAGGGATTAAATGATTAGTTAAAATTCAAAGATCGGTCAAACCAATCTACATTGCATAACGTCTAATAGATAAAAAACTATATTTGCACACAAACCATAACTGATTATGAAAAAAACATTCCTGTTTGGCTTGATGATAT
>JAEUUQ010000550.1 GCA_016787505.1 Saprospiraceae bacterium
TGCTCACCTGCACCAGTACTACGCCGCTGGTATTTTGTTCGATCCATTTGCGGAAGACCTGGATAAAACGGGTGGCCGACAACATGCCGTAGTTGTCGCGAATGCCGGCATCCATTACTTCTATTTCGGGTTCGCTGGGCAAGTGCACGTTGGGCAGCACGTAGGGATAGGTGGCGTTCATGCGCAGGGCTGTAAGGAACTGGAGGTCGCGGCTGCCCTGGGCTTCGAAGACCTTGCCAAAGTCGACGGCGTCGACTTCTACCGACAAGGGCCGGCGGCGACCCATTGGGACGGACATCATGTACGATACGCCTTGCGGCGAAATGATCATGCGGCGACCGTCATTGACTATGCTGGGGGTGATAAACAACATCGGGATCATCGCCTGGGCCTCCGGTGCGGCGTAATCGCTCAGGCATTTGTCGAGCACGTAACTCGTGTTTTCGTTAAATTGTTCTTCAAAAATATAACCTCTGTCTTTGTAATAAATATGTCCGGCGCGCTCCACAGTGGATAAAGGCAGGAGCAGGTCGTTGGAGACGATAGTAAAAGCCAGCGCATTGAGCATGTCGCGCGAGATGAGATCGATATGCCGCTTGTCGTGCATGTGCATGTCGGCGCCCAATTGCCGGCGCAAATAGAGTTCGCGCAGATAGGCCATGCCGAGCATACCGCCCGAGGCGCCGGTAATGAGCGTAGTGTGTTTGAGCAGGTTGCCCTTTAGCATACTATCGGCGGTTTGCGCCACTTGCAGGGCCCATACAGCCGAGCGCAACCCGCCGCCGCTTACGCATAAGATGACCATTTTGGGTTTGTCTTCTCCCGTGCGGGCACGCCAGCGATCCAGTATCTGGCGCGTATGGGCGATATCTGCGCCTACCTGCTCCGAGGAGAAGATATCCTGCAGGCGTTCATTGCTGTATTCTGCCGGACTAACCTTGTAATCCAGGCCGTAGGCCCTGTTTCGGTGATTGAACAGGTCGAACCCGGTCACGTAATTGATTATCACCAATAACCCGATGAGAATGAGCGCCCGCCATTCATCAAACCAATAAGTAATGGAGCCTGTCAGCGCAACTATTACACCCGTCAGGATAAAAATGCTGGCGCCTGCGGGTATGCGGAAATAGGGAAAATCGATGAGAAAGCCCAGCGCCAATAATGTCACTAGCGTAATCAGTTGTAGGATGAGAGCGTTGAAATGGTTTTGTCTGAAAATATTCATCAGCAAGCGCGCGTCGTAGTGGGCTACGCTGCGCACCAGACGGGGTTTTAGATTTTCACTGAGGTAGGTGCGCACCCGCCGACGTTTGTCGTCTTTTTTGATGTCTTCAATCTCCATGCCGCGTCTGCCCGGTGCAATAACCCCCAGCAAGTGGGGTGGTAATTCCCTGCGCCGGGTATAATAGGAAATATCGCGGTTGGTGAACAAAAAATACAACGACAACAAACCGACCAACAATACTATGCCCCCCAGTAAACCCAGGCAATTCAGCAGAATGGCACCCGCCGACGTGCCTTCGTAGTTTTTTTGAAAATGAATGATCATGCCGATATAAAATCCCAAAAACAGCAACGGTAATACGGAATTATTGACGCAAAATTTGGTGAACGGCCGCGACAGCGACGCCAGAAAAGGAAAATGCTGCGCGTTGAGCAGGTAAGTGGTGAGGTTCCACGACATGAAAAATCCCCCGAAAGCCAATCCCACAAAAAGATAACTCCATACGTTTACCCTGCCCATGTACTCCGGGTCGAGAAAGAGATATTGCATGCCCAGCCTCGAACCCACTACGCCTGATAGCGTAAGCGCCATCATCAACCACATGGCCACAAACAGCAGGTTGCTCCGCAGGTGTAATAGCAACAACTGCAGAGGGAAGGAATGCCATATGTTTTGAAGGCGTTTTCTCATGTCCGTTGTAGGTTGTAGGTTGTAGGTTGTAGGTTGTGTAACTTACAACCTACAACTTACAACGATCTAACTGCTATATATCGACCCGGGCCTATCCCTGAGCAACCCGCCTTGCCTGCCGCTGAAATGGGCGGTAATCTCGGCGGCGATAGATAGGGCGATGGTTTCGGGTGTGGCAGCGCCGATATCGAGGCCTGCGGGATAATAGAGACGGTGATGCTCTGCTATCATATTAAGGCCTTCGGCAGCCAGCATATTGATCATTCTCAAAGCGCGCTTGCGAGGGCCCAGTAGTGCGATGTAGGGCGACTGGGTTTCCAGGGCGCTGCGCAGGTAAGCCAGGTCGGTATTGTAATCGTGGGCCATAAGCACGATGGCAGTGCGGGGGTCGTAAGCGGGTAGCGGTTGTCCAAGTTGGTGTAAGGTTTCGGCGTTGGCAATATATTCGGGGTTGACTTTCTGCAGGTTGGCCACTACAATCGGGCGCCAGCCCAGCAGCCTGGTGAGGTCGACAAAAGGAGCTATGTCGTAGTTGCCGCCACACATGACCACCTGGATGGGGGGCAGCAAAACTTCAACGAGCGCTTCGAAGCCTTCGAATGTGCTATATGCCGAATTCCCGCTCTGCGCTACTTCTGCTACCGCTTCGCTCAATACAGCAGTAAGTGCCGGCGGCAGCGATTGATCGGGGAGGCCGGTATGGTCGAATAGCCAGGTATCGCCGGGGGTTATGCCATCCATAGCGCCTGCAACGTCGGTAACGGTGACCAGCACGTGCGCCTGCCGACTGCAACAGGCCGCCGCCAGCAGGTTGACGAGGTGGTGGGCTTTGTCGGCTTGTAGTGGCGAGATCAATACGTCGATACGGCCGTTGCAGCCCAAGCCGATGCCGATAGGACGGTCTTCTTCTTCGCGGGTATCGTAGGTCACTATATGCGGACGAGCCTGAAGAATAGCGTGTTTGGCCTTGCGCAAGGCGTCGCCTTCCAGGCAGCCGCCGCTGATGCCTCCTACCCAGCGGCCCGTTTCTGATACCAGCATCCTGGCGCCGATACGGCGGTACGACGAGCCTTCAACCTGCACCACGGTAAGCAGCGCCGCGCTTTCTCCCTCCGCTTCCATTTGTCGGTAAGTGTCTACTATGGTGGTGATTTCTTTCATGATTTGTGACGCTGTTGGTTGTCGGTTGTCGGTTCTCTGTTATCAGTTTGTTCGTTTTTGCTTTCAATAATACTATAATTTAGGGGCAAAATCTAATGACAGCATGAAAATGAAACTGCCTTTTATTTTTTCAACCTGTATGGCTGCCTGTTTGTTTATGGCTGCCGCCTGCAATACCGCTTCAAAAAAACAATCGGATGCCGGGCAGAAGGCGGCTGAGCCCATTGTCAGTTATAATTGCAGTGGCAACGAGCCGTTCTGGAACGTGCGCATCGATAGCAGCGCCATTTTGTTCCACCACATGGACATGGGCAAGACCTTTTACCCTTATCGCTCGCCAGTGAAGCAGGGCGCCGTGCTTACCTTTGAATCGGCGAGCGGCGACAGCAAAATTGTGGTCAAACTGGAAGAAAAAACCTGTTTCGACTCGATGTCGGGTTTTGAAGCGCCGTATACGGTGACGGTAGTTCGCGATGGTGAGACTTTCACCGGTTGCGGCGACTCCAGCCTCAATCCCCGGAAGGGCGGAGAACGCTGATGAGCCATTCTCGCTCGGCGAGCGCGCGCAACTGACCGGCTTCTTCGAGCAGGGCGGCCCGTACGTTGGGTTTGCGCAGGTCGCTGCGCAGCATCTTTTGCACCATCTTTAGCAGGTTGGCGTAGTTCTCGCGGTGATAACCCAGCCCGGCCCTGCGCCGCAGGAAATTCCGAAAGCTGTCGAGGTGCGATTCCAGGGCCATGTATTCGCCCAATTCGTAATAGATGCGAAGCAACATGCTGCGGGCGTTGAGATTGTAAAGCAGGTCGCGAAATTCTACGTGCATCAGCAATTCCATCGCCTTAGTATAGTCGGGCCGGCGAAAAAAATACACGGCCCGGTTGTAGCGATATGCGTTTTCGCGCTCGCGGGCCGGCAGTCGTTGCTTGTAGTCGTCGAGAAAGCGGTCGGCCCAATCCCAGTCCTCCTGGGCAATTGCCAGCATCAATATGTTGTTGTAGGTGAATTTTGACAAAAGGCCGTCTTCTAATAATACTTCTTTTTCGAGGGCGTCGCGGTAAAGCGCGAACGCCTCTGCAATAAAACGGCGTTCGCCCCTGTTGAGACGGCGTATGCAATAGTTGATCGCCAGGAGGTATAGGTCGCGGATTTCGTGCGCGGGAAATAGCTGCCAATGCTGTGTGATAAGTGTGCCAAATTGTAGAAACCGGTTGTCGTCTTCCGGCGATTGCAGGGCCCGGTAGGCGCAATGGTATACTGCAATTACCGGCGTAGGCTGGTAGCCCGGCTGTTCAATCTGTGCCAGCGCCGCCTCCAGGAGGGCGAAGTTGTAGGGTTGTGGATTCACACTTTGGTAGGTCAGAATGGTACAGCAATGCCTCAGCAGGTCGGCTACATACGAATGGGTAAGCTCGTCGAGCATGCCCTGCAGATTCATCGGGCCGCTGCGGCGCTGCCGGTGGTCGTATTCATAGCGCTCGAAATGCAGCCGGTACCATTGTCGGTGATAATCGCCATTGCGAAAAGGTTGCTGTTGGAGGGCCTGTGTGGCTTGTTCCCATTCTTTTTCAAACAGCTTATCCGCTTCGCGTCGTCGCAGGGCGCGGCATTCGCGCCAGTTCACTTCGGCAGTGTCGCCGCTCCAATCGTCGTAGGCCAGGTATTGTTTGACAATATTTAATAAAAAATGCATTAACAATCGCAACAGGTCGTCGTCGAAAGGCTGCCCGGGGAAGACCGCTTCGAAAACCCGATGCCGCTCCAAGCTTTCTTTTACCGGATGGCGAAGGGCATCAGAGAGGTAGTCGAATAACCTGCGCACATCGTCGCGCTGCTGCACGATATCGGAATGCACCCACTTGTGCAATTGCCGCCAATCGCGTTTGCTTAATTTTTCGAGGATTTGGAGGAGGAGGCTGGAGTGCATTGATGTGGGTTGTGGGTTGTGGGTTGTCGGTTTTTGTTAATGAAAATTAACGCTGATTATATTTTGGGTAATAAAAATAATGACTTTAGTCAATATTAAAGAATATTTTGATTAACAAATAGATAAAAATGTCTTTGCGCGGGCGATGCAATTATCTCACCTTTGAAAAAAAAACGAAAGACATGTTTTATTCTACCCGTCACTATAAGCCGAAAACGAAATGCACGATATTGCTTATCGCGATATCGACCCTGTTCTTTTGGGGTGTAATACAAACGCCGGTGATAGCGCAGGGCTGGGAGCGCGTGTATACGGGAGGCAGCACCTTGAGCCGGGTAACGGCCGCCCCGAACGGCGATTTTCTTTGCCTGTCGCCCCTGATGCAACTCAAAAGGGTGAACTCCAACGGGCAGGTTTTGTGGTCGAAAAGCATATTGTCTATTCCCCTTGGGCAGCTCAGCGGCAATCTGGCTTCGGTGGAAGTACTTAAACCCGTGCCGTCGGGCGGGTATATTGCCATGCTGCAAAAAACAGACTTAGGCACCTATGAAAATACGGAGTTACTGATTGTAAAGGTAAACGAAGACGGCGATGTAGAATGGCACCGGTTGTTTGATCCTATTACAGAAGCCGGTGAAATCCGGGCGCAATTCGGTGAACTGATACCCACGCCTGACGGGGGGTATCTGCTCAGCGGCGGCATCGACCGCGATACGGGTATAGTCATAAATATGGACGCCGTTGCCATTAAACTCGATGCAAATGGCAACGAGGTTTGGCGGCGATATTACGCTTTTGAAACGGGCGACATGGCAGTGAGCCAGCGCATCGTGGCGCTCAGCGACGGACATTTTGTGCTTGCCGGTCGTTATGCGGCGCCGGGAAGTAACATGGGCCAATTTATGTTATTAAAAATTGATGCAAATGGCGACGTCATCTGGCAGCAATTGATGGGCGAAGCCAGGCCTCCTACCGAGCTTATCCTCACGCCGATGGGCTGTATTGAACTGGCCGACGGGACGTTGCGCCTGGCAGGTTATGCGCCTACAGCCTCCAGCCCCTACCGGTCGGTTAACACGGTGCAGGTCTCTGCTATCGGCCAACTTATTTCCCAACAACAAATAGCGCCCGCCGGCGCGCTCACTTTCGGCGAACTGACCTTTTCCGCCGATGGCGGCTGGGCCATTGCCCTGGCTTTTGCCGACGGAGGTCAGGACAACATCCTGGTGCACGCCTACGGCCCCGATAACCAACTGAAATGGCAACGCCAATACGGCGGATTGCTCAGCGACGAGGCCGGCGATATGATTTCTTTGCCCGATAACGGCTTTTTGATAGGCGGCGGCAAAGGCGTATGGGAATTGAATAACCTGGGCCGCGACGAGTACCTGCTCCGGCTCGACAGCCTCGGCAATACGTTTACTCAACTTATCACCGGCACGGTCTTCCGCACCGGAAGCGATAACTGCGACGCCACATTTGGAGAGCCGTTGAACGATTGGCTGGTTACTCTCGAGGGCAATGGCGGCACGAGTTATGCCCTCACCGATGAAAACGGCTATTTCGCCATGCCGGTAGAGCCGGGTACTTATTCGGTGAGTATCGCCACGCCCAACCCCTATTGGCAAATGTGCGAGCCGGTCACTACGGTCACGGTAGCTGCTTTTGATACCGTCGAACTGACGCTGCCGGCTTTTGCCCAAATCGACTGCCCCTGGCTGGAAACCGACATTTCTACCCCATTTTTGCGCCGTTGTTTCGACAACACCTACACCGTAAGTTATTGCAATAATGGCACAACCTTTGCCGAAGAAGCCTACGTAGAAGTAGAGCTCGACCCCTATCTCGAATTTAATAGCGCTTCGATACCAGTAACCAGTCAAACCGGCAATATCTATCGTTTTGACCTAGGTTTGTTGGAATCCGGCGATTGCGGATCTTTTGAAATCAATGTGACCGTAAGTTGCGATTCTACACTGCTCGGACAAACCCACTGTACAACCGCCCATATTTACCCCGACAGCCTTTGCGTGCCCACTCCCAATTGGAGCGGCGCCAGTATCGAAGTGGATGCTACTTGCACCGGCGACAGCATTTTCTTTTATATTCAAAATGTAGGGACGACGCCGACCAGTGCACCGCTGCCTTTTCTCGTCATCGAAGACCAGGTCATCCTGATGCAGAGCACCTTCAACCTCATGCCGTTGGGAATCAGAGAAGTCAAGTTACCGGCCGCCGGCGGCACCTTCCGACTGGAGGCCGACCAGGAGCCTTTTCACCCGGGCAATAGCAGGCCCAGCATCACCATAGAAGGCTGCGGCCCCGATAGCGAACCGACCAGCCTGGGTTATGCCACCCAACTACCCGAAGACGACGCCGACCCCTTTATCTCCATCGATTGCCAGGAGAACGTAGGTTCCTGGGATCCCAACGACAAACGCGGATTCCCCAAGGGCTACGGCGAGCCCCACTATATCGAACCCAATACCGATCTCGAATACCTGATCCGCTTTCAGAATACAGGCACGGATACGGCTTTCACGGTCATCGTACGCGACAAGCTGTCGCCATTTCTCGACCTGGGCAGCCTGCGTCCCGGCGCCGCAAGCCACCCGTACCAACTCAGCGTAGCGCCCGACGGCATGCTCGAATTCCGCTTCGACCACATCGAATTACCCGACAGCAATATCAACGAGGCCGCTTCGCACGGGTTTGTCAAGTTCAGGGTATCGCAGGTACTCAACAACGCCCCCGGTACGATAATCAACAACACTGCAGCGATTTATTTTGATTTTAACCCACCCATTATTACCAATAAGACTACCCACCGGGTGGAGGTTAATTTTATCGAAATAGACCTCATCCCCCTGCCGGGTTGGGATCCGGGCAGCATTGTCGTGACGCCCAATCCGGTCTCGGGCGATGCCCTGATCGGACTGCTCGACGCCCGCCCCGGCACGCGCTTCCAGTTCGAGGTCTTCGATAGCAGCGGCCGGCTGGTACGCAGAGATATTCACGACTCTAATCCCTTTGTTTTTCAACGCCATAACCTGGCACAAGGCCTGTACTTCTGCCGCCTGCTGGTGGATGGGAAAGTGGCCGGACAGGGGAAAATGGTAGTGATGGAATGATGTTTGTTCTCCGTTATCGGTTGTCGGTTGTCCGTTTATCTGTATAAGTCAATAAGTAACCGATAACTAACAGATAACAGATAACAGACAACAGATAACATTAATCTAGTTAACAATGACAAAATCAACAATTATCATCGGGCTGCTTTTGCTGGCCCACAGCGCCTGGAGCCAGTGTCAATGGCAATTTGGCTTGGAGAGCAACACCTTTATGACCAGGGGGTTGCGCAGTACTTATCTGGATTTTCCAGCCGAACACTCGCCTCAGCTCTCACAAAGTATCGGGATACTATCGGCACAGCGCATCAATGAGCGGTGGATGTTCACCACAGGATTGTTGTACGCCTATGTATCGCATCAGACCAGCGTGGCGGGGTTGCGATGGGGGTCTCAGCACAACGGCAACGGAGGTTTTAATCCCGACATACCTTCTGGTGAAGCCAAACCTACCATCACCTTTACGCACCACTATCTGGCCTTGCCCCTTCGCCTGCGCTATAACATAACTACAGGCCCGCTGCGCTTGTATATTCAGGAAGGATTTTTGGGGCGCGTAGCGATGAGCAGCAAAGAAACCGTTACCCCGGAGGGTTTTCCCGCCGAACCCTGGATTGCCCGCCGCCGCGCCTTTACGCCGGCCCTGCAAACGGGTATCGGGTTGGAAAAAACAATAGGGCGCAATTTGTTTGTATATATTGAGCCCAACATGATCTGGGGTCAAGGCCCGGAGGATAATCACCTGTCTTTCGGGTTGGCAGTGGGGTTTCGCATGCCGTATTGGAGGTGACGGCCGGGGAGCACCTCAGGGGGTGACGGCCGGGGAGCACCTCAGGGGGTGACGGCCTTGGAGCATCCCCGGTGGTGACGGCGGGGGAGCATCTCAGGGGGTGACGGCCTTGGAGCATCTCAGGGGGTGACGGCCGGGGAGAATACCCTGGGGGTGACGGCGGGGGAGCATCCCTGGGGGTGACGGACCGGGAGAATCCCTGCCGTCACCCCCTTGGCGAGGGGCGCTGGCGGGGGGGGGGGGGGGGGGGGGGGGGGGGGGGGGGGGGGGGGGGGGGGGGGGGGGGGGGGGGGGGGGGGGGGGGGGGGGGGGGGGGGCTCAGAACGGCGGCATGCCGGCGGCCGAGGC
>JAEUUQ010000599.1 GCA_016787505.1 Saprospiraceae bacterium
CTATTGACAAATCCCTGGTGGTAGGCCAGTTCTTTGAGCAGTCGTTCGCGTTCTTCGGTATGGTCGATTTGCTGGTTGAGGACGACAAAAAACTTCTCGGCGCCGGCGAGGAAAGATACGCTGTTGGCTACCTCGCCCGTACTGGTTTCCAGCTTTTCGAGGTTGGCCATTTTGGTGATCATTTCTCTGATGCCTGGGGTATCCAGGAAAGCTTGCGCTGCGGGCGTATCCTGCACAAAAACGCTGAGCTGGTCTTTGATTTTGATGCCTTTGTTGTTGCGTATTTCGCGGATAGAGGACACCACCGTTTTGGCTTCTTCAACTTTATTAATCAAAGCCGCATCAGATACGGTTGCCGACGGCCAGTGGCCTGCAATACAATCTTCGCCTTCGAGGCGGTCGCGCAGCTGGTGCCAGATCTCTTCGGTGACAAAAGGCATAAAGGGATGCAACAAAGTCATCATAACCTCAAAAACGTCGAGCGTGCGGTCATACGTAGCTTGATCGATAGGCTGCCCGAAGCCGGGTTTGATCATTTCGAGGTACCAGGAGCAGAAGTCATCCCAGATGAACTTATAAAGCAGCAGCAGGGCTTCCGAGAGGCGGTAATCGGCCAGCAACTCGTCGAGTTGTGCAATAACCGATTGCAGTTTTTGGTGCAGCCAGTCGGCAGAAAGTTGGTTGTTGACGGCGGTGGCGGTATCTACGGCTTGCGGGGCTATTTCCCAGCCTTTCACCAGTCGAAGTGCGTTCCAGAGTTTGTTGCAGAAATTGCGGCCGGTCTCGCAGAGTTTGTCGTCAAAAAGCAGGTCGCCGCCGGCGGGGCTGCTCGACAAGAGGCCGTAGCGCACGCCGTCGGCGCCGTAGTCGTCGATGAGTTGCAGGGCGTCGGGAGAATTGCCGAGCGACTTGCTCATCTTGCGGCGCTGTTTGTCGCGCACCATGCCGGTAAAATATACGGCATTAAAAGGTCGCTGCCCTTTGAACTCATAGCCGGCCATGATCATACGCGCCACCCAGAAAAAGATGATATCCCAGCCCGTCACGAGCAGGGAAGTGGGGTAGTAGTATTTGATCTCGCCGTCGGGCTGGTTAAACCCGTCGAAAACGCTAATGGGCCAGAGCCAGGAGGAAGCCCAGGTATCGAGTACGTCTTCGTCCTGACGCAGGTCGTCGAGCGTCAGCGCGGCATTGCCCGTTTGTCGGCGGGCTATTTCGAGGGCTTCTTCTGCGCTTGCCGCTACAAAAATATGGGTTTCTTTGTTAAACGCCTCCGATTTGAGATACCAGGCCGGAATGCGATGGCCCCACCACAGCTGGCGCGAAATACACCAGTCGCGCAGGTTTTCTATCCAGTTGCGGTACAGGTTTTGGAAGCTGGGCGGATAAAATTTGATCTCTTCTTCCGCTACGGCTTTCACTGCCGGTTCGCGCAGGCTCGTCATATTGACAAACCACTGGAGCGACAATTTGGGTTCTACAACGGCATTGGTGCGCTCCGAGCGGCCTATATTGGTGGTATAGTCTTCCACTTTAACCAGGTTGCCGCTTTCCTCCAGCGCCGGTTTCATGTGTTTGCGGGCGTCGAAGCGGTCGAGGCCCACAATGGGGGCATACGTACAGGCTTCGCTGATGCGCCCGTCGTCGGCAATGGTATCGATAACCGGCAGGTTGTGGCGCAGTCCTATTTCGTAGTCGTTGGGGTCGTGGGCGGGGGTAATCTTGAGGGCGCCGGTGCCGAAAGCGATATCCACGTATTCGTCGGCGATAACGGGTATAGCCCTGTTGATCAGCGGGATAAGCACGTTTTTGCCTACCAGCGACTGGTAGCGTTCGTCTTTGGGATTGACGGCGACGGCCACGTCGGCAAAGATAGTTTCCGGGCGCTGGGTGGCTATTACTACGCCCTCGCTGCCATCCTCGCCTTTATATCTGATATGATAAAATTGCGATTGTTCTTCTTTATAAATTACTTCTTCACTAGATAGCACGGTTAGGGCTTCGGGGTCCCAGTTCACCATGCGCAGCCCGCGATACAATTTGTCTTTTTGATAGAGATCGACAAAAACGCGGATCACGTCGCTGTAATAACCGGGGTCCATCGTAAATGCCGTGCGGTTCCAGTCGCACGAAGCGCCTAATCTTCGCAATTGTTGCAGGATGATGCCGCCGTATTTATCTTTCCACTGGTAGGCGTATTCCATAAACTCGTCGCGCGTGATATCGGCTTTGCGCAGGTTTTTTTCTTTGCGCAGCCATTGCACTACCTTGGCTTCGGTGGCGATAGAGGCGTGGTCGGTGCCGGGCACCCAGCAGGCATTTTTGCCATCGAGGCGCGCCTTGCGGATGAGAATATCCTGGATCGTATTGTTGAGCATATGACCCATGTGCAATACGCCGGTAACATTGGGCGGCGGAATGACAATAGTAAACGGCTCGCGGTCGTCGGGCACGGAATGAAAATAGTTGTTGTCCAGCCAGTGCTGGTACCACTTTTGTTCAGTCTCCTGCGGATTGTAGCGCGTAGAAAGCGTCATGGTGCTGTGTTGTTATGCTTTGGAGGGGCAAAGATAT